>CAXUEN010000152.1:0-5948 GCA_964249945.1 uncultured Caulobacteraceae bacterium
CCCGCCGGGCGGGCTGAAGGAGCGGGCGTTGTCGATCAGGTTGCGGAACACCTGTCCGAGCGGACCCTCCCGGCCCGCCACACGGTAGGAGGCGGCCGGGTCGGCCAGGATCAGCCGCACGCTCACGCCTTCGCCCTGCAGGTCGTAGAGCCCCACCACGTCGGCCAGGAAGCGGGCGAGATCGAGCGTCCTCGGGTTGTCGCGCGACAGCTCCGCATCGAGCCGGGAGGCGTTGGAGATGTCGGTGATCAGCCGGTCCAGCCGCTTCACGTCGGCCGCCAGCACCGCGGCCAGCCGGTCGCGCCCGACGCCGGGGGGAAGCATCTCCATGGTCTCGAGCGCCGAGCGCATGGAGGTGAGCGGGTTCTTGATCTCGTGGCTGACATCGGCGGCGAAGCGCTCGATGGCGTCCATGCGGGTGGTCAGGGCCGTGGTCATGGCCCCGAGCGACCGGGTGAGGTCGCCCACCTCGTCCTGGCGCTCGGCCATGTCGGGCAGCGAGATGGCGCGGGCCCGGGACAGGCGCACGCTGTCGGCCGCCCGCGCCAGTCGCCGGATCGGCTCCGCCACCGCCCCGTTCAGCAGGATGGAGGAGCTCAGCACCGCCGCCACGGCGATCAGGATGAAAGGGACCAGCGCCGCGCGCTGCTTGGCCACGATCTGGTCCACATCGCCGGCCTCGATGGTCAGGTCGCCCAGCACCGCCTGCACGTGCTGGATGGGGACCGACACGCTGACCAGGCGGCCACCGCCCTCGGCCGCACGCACCTGGGCGATCGGCCGGCCCTTCAGCGCTTCCATCACCTCGGCCTGCTCGGCGGCGTGGGCCCGGGCCTCGCGCGCCTCGTGGTGGTAGAAGGGGGACCAGGGCCAGGCGAAGGGGGGATGGCCGGACCGTCCCGCCGGCGGGAGCGGGCGTTCGGTGACCTTGTCGGCGATCACGTCGGTGTCGGCGATCAGCTTGCCGCCCGCGTCGTACAGGCGCGCGTGCTCTGTACGCGGGATGGCCAGCAGCTCCAGGATCTCGCGCGCGGCGTCGGCGTCCATGGCCGGCTCGGGGTCGCCGGTGGTGGCCGCCTTGACGATCACGTAGGAGATCAGCTGGGCCTGGGTGGACAGGCTGTCGATGCGGGCCTGCACGAGGCCGCGGCTGAACTCGTTCAGCACCAGGGCGCCGACCACCAGGATGGCCAGTCCCAGCAGGTTCAGCCCTAGGATCAGCCGTCCGAGCCGCGAGCCGCCCATGCCGAGCCGCCGGCGACGGTCGGCTAGGTCTTCAGTGCGGGAGGGACCGCAGGACGACGGCGCGGCTTGTATCGCGCTCACCTTAGAACCCTGCCGTCCTCAAGGCGCCAAGACCCGTTCTGATCTCCTCCATTACAGATGGGGGCGTACGGCCGACCGCCATCGCCCTTGGCGACACCTCCCCATCTGAAATGGAGAGGATGAGTGAAGGCCCTAAGTCTCGCGATACCTGTATCCAACCCCATAAAGCGTCTCGATGGCGTCGAACTCTGGATCGACCACACGGAACTTCTTGCGCATGCGCTTGACGTGGCTGTCGATGGTCCGGTCGTCCACATAGACCTGATCGTCATAGGCGGCGTCCATCAGGTTGTCGCGGCTCTTTACGAAGCCCGGACGCTGGGCGAGTGACTGCAGCAGCAGGAACTCGGTCACCGTCAGCTTCACCGCGCGGCCATCCCACAGGCAGTCGTGGCGCTGGGGGTCAAGCGTCAGCTTGCCCCGCTTCAGCGGCTTGGCGGCGGCCGCCGCGGCGGCTTGGGCCGCGGTTGGCGGGGTGTCGGGATCTTCTTCCGCATCCGCCCGGGCCCGGCGCAGCACCGCCTTCACCCGCTCGATCAGCAGGCGCTGGGAGAAGGGCTTATGCATGTAGTCGTCGGCGCCGAGGTTGAAGCCGAGGATCTCGTCAATCTCCTCGTCCTTCGAGGTCAGCATGATCACCGGAATATCGGAGGTCTGGCGCAGCCGCCGCAGCACCTCCATGCCGTCCATGCGCGGCATCTTCACGTCCAGGATCACCACGTCCGGCGGGTCGGTCTCCAGCGCCTGCAGGCCGGAGACGCCGTCATGGAAAGCGCTCACCGCATGGCCGTGGCTCTCCAGGGCGAGCGACACGGAGGTGGTGATGTTCTCGTCGTCGTCGATGAGCGTGATCTTCGCCATGCCTGAAGGGTGATCCGTTCGTGATCGAGCCGCAAGCTATGCTTCAGCCCATCCGCTTCAGGCGAATTTAAGCCGAAACGGCCACATTGCACGATCAGGAGGGCGGTTTCGGCCGAAGACCCGCTTCATTACGCACTCTTCATCCGGCGCGACGCCTCAGCCCAGCCTGCCTCTGTTCAGCCGGCCGAGGTCGCCCTCGTAGCCGACCAGCCGCCAGACCCCGTTCTCGTCGCGGAACACCAGGGTGCAGGGGCCGTCTCGACGGGTGACGACGCACACCGACCCGTCGCCGATGTTGCGCAGGAAGGCGTCGATCTGGAGCCGGTTGGGGATCGGCTGGTCCGGCGTGTAGCCCAGCTGGATCGCCACGGCGCGGAAGGTCGCGGGCTGCACCAGGGCGTCCACGCTCACGTCCACCAGGGGGCCGGCCAGCACCGCGCCCAGCGCCTGCCAGCTGGCTTCGCCGTGCGCCTGGGCCTGCTCGCCGATCAGGCGGGACTTCAGCTGGATCTTCAGGGCCGGCCGGTCGACGTGGGCGTCGAAGCGCTCGCGGTCGCCGTCGCGGATCGCCACCAGGAAGGCGTGGATGTCGCCCGCCGCCTCGAACTTCGGGACGGTGGCGCAGGCGCCCAGGGCCAGGGCCAGCAGGACGGGGGCGGCGAGGCGATGGAGCAGGCGCATGGCGAAACCTTCTACTCCGGTTGCGGGGATTGATCGACCTCGGGTTCGCGCTCGCCGGTCTCTGCCGGCGGGACCACGACGAGGCGCTGTTCGGCGAGCGACACCGTGGGCACGACGTCGCGGGTAAAGGGGATCAGGCGGGTGGGCCGCCCGCGGCCGGGGTCGAGTTCCAGCACATCGCCGGCGCCGAAGTTGTGCACCGCCTTGACCTGCCCGAGCGCTACGCCCTCCGGCGTCGCCGCCTGCAGCCCGATCAGGTCGGCGAGGTAGAACTCGTCCTCTTCGGGCGGCGGCAAGGCCTCGCGGGGCACGTAGAGGCGAAGGCCCCGCAGCGCATCTGCGGTCTCCTTGCTGGAGACCTCCGCCGCCCGCCCGATCACCGCCCCCTTGACCGCCCGGGCGGTCAGCAGGGTGAGGGCGGTAGACCCGTCTTCGCGGACGAGCGCCCGGTAGCGGAGCAGGGCGAGCGGATCCTCGGTATAGGCGGTGATCCGCACCTCGCCCCGCACGCCGAAGGCGCCGGCCACGCGGCCGACAAGGATCGGCTTCATAGCGGCGTCCGCCGGACGGCCGGCGCCGTGCCGTGAGACCCCTCCCAGCCTTCCCCCGTCGAGGGGGAAGGCGCCACTACGCTTCGGCCGTCTCGCCGGCGGGCTCTTCCACCGGCCCGGGCGCCGGCGCGGCGGATGCGGCCGCAGCGGCTTCGGCGCGGTCGGCTTCGCGCTGGGTGCGCTCGGCGGCGCGCTCCTCGGCCTTCTTGCCGGGCTTGCCCTTCTGCGGGTTGTTGCCGTGCTTCCACTCGACCATGCCCTGGGTGGACAGAAAGCGGGCTACGCGGTCGGTGGGCTGGGCACCCTTGGACAGCCACTCCTGCACCCGCTCGGCCTTCAGGGTGAAGCGCTCGGGATGGTCCTTGGCCAGCAGCGGATTGAAGGTGCCCACCTTCTCGATGAAGCGGCCGTCGCGGGCCGAGTGGCTGTCGGCGATGACGATGGAATAGTAGGGGCGCTTCTTGGCGCCGCCACGGGCGAGACGGATCTTCAGCATGTGTCTTGGTCCTTGGTGATAGTCAGATTTGCGAAAGAGTGAGGGGAACGGCGCACACGACGTTCACTTCTTCTTTGGCCCGGGCGAACCGCGGCCGAGCCCCGGCAGGCCGCCGAGGCCGCCCGGCAGGCCGCCGCCCAGGCCCTTCATCATGTCGGCGAAGCCAGCCGGCATCTCGGTCTCTTCCCCCAGGCCTTCCGGCAGCTTGCCGCCACCCAGCGCCTTCAGCATGTCCAGGTTCATGCCGCCGCCGGGGCCGCCCAGGCTGGCGCCCTTCATCCCGCCCATCATTGCGCCAGGCGGGGTGAAGCCCTTGGGCAGTCCGCTTCCGCCGCCGCCGGGGCCGCCCATGCCCAGCGCCTGGGCCATGGCGGCCATGTTCTTTCCACCGCCGCGGCTCATCATCTTGAAGGCGTCGGCCATCTGGCGGTGCTGCTTCAGCAGGCGATTGAGGTCCATCACTTCCACGCCCGCGCCCTTGGCGATGCGGCGCTTGCGCGAGGCGTTGAGGATGTCGGGCTTGCGCCGCTCCAGCTTGGTCATGGAGGTGATGATCGCCACCTGGCGGTCGAACACCTTGTCGTCGATGCCGGCCTCGGCGATCTGCTTCTTCACCTTGGCCACGCCCGGCAGCATGCCGAGGATGCCCTGCATGCCACCCATCTTCTTCATTTGACGGAGCTGGTCGGCCAGGTCGTCCAGGTCGAACTGGCCCTTGGATAGCTTCCGGGCCATCTTCTCGGCCTTGGCCTGGTCGAAGTCGGCGGCGGCCTTCTCCACCAGGGCCACGATGTCGCCGGAGCCGAGGATGCGGCCGGCCACGCGCTCGGCGTCGAACACCTCCAGCGCGTCGAGCTTCTCGCCCGCGCCCAGGTACTTGATCGGCAGGCCCGTCACGTGGCGCATGGACAGCGCCGCGCCGCCCCTGCTGTCGCCGTCGGTCCGCGTCAGCACCATGCCGGTCAGCGGCAGGCGGTCGTGGAAGGCCTTGGCGGTGCGCACCGCGTCCTGGCCGGTGAGCGCGTCGGCCACCAGCAGGATCTCCTGCGGGCTGGCGATGCGGGCGATCTCGGCGGCCTCGCCCATCATCTGCTCGTCCAGAGTGGTGCGGCCGGCCGTGTCCAGGATCAGCACGTCGAAGCCGCCGAGCCGGGCGGCGTTCAGGGCCCGTCGGGTGATGTCGGGCGCGCTCTGGCCGGCCAGGATCGGCAGCACCTCGACCTCGACCTGGCGACCGAGGGTGGCCAGCTGCTCCATGGCGGCGGGGCGGCGGGTGTCCAGCGACGCCATCAGCACCCGCTTGCGGTCGAAGTTGCGCAGCCGCGCGGCCAGCTTGCCCGATGTGGTGGTCTTGCCCGAGCCCTGCAGGCCGGCCATCATCACCACCACCGGCGGCGCGGCGTTCAGGTTCAGCCCCTCAGGCCTGGCGCCGCCCAGCATCTCCACCAGGCCGTCATGGACGATCTTGACCACCTGCTCGGACGGCTTGACCGCGCGCAGCACGTCCTCGCCGGTGGCCAGGTCGCGCGCCTTGGCGATAAAGTCCTTCACCGCCGGCAGGGCCACGTCGGCGTCGAGCAGGGCCAGGCGAACTTCGCGCAGCGCCTCGTCGATGTCGGCGGGCGACAGCACGCCGCGGCCGGTCATCCGGTCGAAGACGGTGGTAAGCCTGTCGCCTAAGCTCTCGAACATGGGCGCCTCTTGGCCGCGCCATGACCCCTCGCGCCCACCCGGCGGACAAGCGCCAGCGACCCCCGTGGACGATCACGTCGACGGAGGGCCTCGCCGCCCTCGTCCGGATGAGCCCCGCATTGCGCGGACCGGGGTCGTGGCGGTGGAGGGCGCGATCAGGGATGGCGCCGAAGGCCACGATGTCTACGCGAGCCGGCGGCCGCGGTCAACGTGACGGGCGGCAGGAAGGAGCAGCCGTGGCGGGCCGGTCCGCCAACGACGGCTTGGCGGATAGGCCGCCGGCCCGCTAGGGGTGCGCCCCGATCGTACCGCGACCTGGACACCCCTCGACCATGCTGTCC
>CAXUEN010000153.1:0-5921 GCA_964249945.1 uncultured Caulobacteraceae bacterium
CTGCAAGGCCGACTTTCCGTCGGCCTTGCAGGTGATGGCGCTGGACCTGGAGGGCGTGGAGGTCAGCGCCGGCGCCGCCTGCTCTTCGGGCAAGGTAAGGCCGAGCCAGGTGCTGGCCGCCATGGGGTTCGGGGACTTGGCCTCGGGTGCGCTCCGCGCCTCCGGCGGCTGGAGCACGACTGAGAGCGATTGGGACCGCTTCGCCGACGTGTGGCTGGCGGTCCAGGCTCGACGCGCGACTTCGCGGCGCGAGCGAACGAAGGAGTACGCCTGATGGGCGCCGTCCAACAGACCATCGACACCGTCAAGGGCCTGGAGGTCGACAAGTACATCCACGGCTTCGTCACCGAGATCGAGACGGAGTTCGCCGCCAAGGGCCTGGACGCCGATACGGTGCGCTTCATCTCCGCCAAGAAGGGCGAGCCGCAGTGGATGCTCGACTGGCGGCTCGAGGCGTTCGAGCGCTGGCAGGCGATGGAGGAGCCCAACTGGGCCAAGATCGGCTATCCTGCCATCGACTACCAGAGCCTTTATTACTACGCGGCGCCGAAGAAGAAGGTGCTGCTGGACAGCCTGGACCAGGTCGATCCGGAGCTGCTCGCCACCTACGCCAAGCTCGGCATTCCGCTTCGCGAGCAGGAGACCCTGGCCGGGGTGAAGACCGCGCCGCGGGTAGCGGTGGACGCGGTGTTCGACAGCGTGTCGGTGGCTACCACCTTCAAGGCCGAGCTGGCCAAGGCCGGCGTGCTGTTCATGCCCATCAGCGAGGCGCTGAAGGAGCATCCGGAGCTGGTGCGCAAGTATCTGGGCTCGGTGGTGCCGGTGTCGGACAACTACTTCGCCTGCCTGAACGCGGCGGTCTTTTCCGACGGATCCTTCGTCTATGTGCCGCCGGGCGTACGCTGCCCCATGGAGCTGTCCACCTACTTCCGCATCAATGCGGAGAACACCGGCCAGTTCGAGCGCACCCTGATCATCGCCGACAAGGGCTCCTACGTCAGCTACCTGGAGGGCTGCACCGCCCCCATGCGCGACGAAAACCAGCTGCACGCCGCGGTGGTGGAGCTGGTGGCGCTGGAGGATGCTGAGATCAAGTATTCCACCGTCCAGAACTGGTACCCGGGCGATGCCGAGGGGAAGGGCGGCATCTACAACTTCGTCACCAAGCGCGCCGACTGCCGCGAGGCCCGCGCCAAGGTCAGCTGGACCCAGGTGGAGACGGGCTCGGCGGTCACCTGGAAGTACCCGTCCTGTATCCTGCGCGGCGACGACAGCTCCGGCGAGTTCTACTCGATCGCGGTGACCAACGGCCGCCAGCAGGCCGACACCGGCACCAAGATGATCCACTTGGGCAAGAACACCCGCTCGCGCATCATCTCAAAGGGCATCTCAGCCGGCCGCTCCTCCAACACCTATCGCGGCCTGGTGAGTTCGCACCGCAACGCCAAGGGCGCGCGCAACTTCACCCAGTGCGACAGCCTGCTCATCGGCAAGGAGTGCGGCGCCCACACCGTCCCCTACGTGGAGGCCAAGAACGCCCACAGCGTCTTCGAGCACGAGGCCACTACCACGAGGCTCTCCGACGACCAGCTGTTCTACTGCCAGAGCCGGGGCCTCTCGACGGAAGAGAGCGTAGCCCTGCTCGTCAACGGCTTCGTCCGCGACGTGCTGCAGGAACTGCCCATGGAGTTCGCGGTCGAGGCGCAGAAGCTGGTGGCGGTGAGCCTTGAGGGGAGCGTGGGGTGATGGGCCGGCAGGTTCTCACCGTCGAGCTCGACGCCTACACCGCCGAGCGGCTCGCGCATTTCGCACACGGGCGGAAGCTCGATGTAGCCCGCTTGGCCGCCGAGGCGCTCAGCCTGTTCGTCATACAGGAAGACCAGACGGACCGGCCTCACGAATGGGGTCCCGAGGATTTGGCGGCCATCCAGGAGGGTTTCGACCAGCTCGACCGGGGCGAAGGCGTCAGCCAGGACGTCGTGGAGCGAGAGATTGAAGACCTTCTCCAGTCATGGACAAGGCCATTTGGTCTCCGCGCGCGCGGCGGGACCTGCCTTCGCCGGTGACCTTTCTGCGCCGCCGAAATCCAGAGGCTGCAAACCGCGCCGTCCAAGAACTGTTCGAAGCTGGCGACCAGCTGGTGCGCTTTCCGCAATGGGGCGAGGTGCCGCCGCGGGACGACGGGAGCGCAGCCTGCCCGAATGGCATACCGTCATGATCTATAGGGTCGTCGACGGTTCGATCGAAATCTCCAGCCTCCGCGATACGCGCCGCAAACCCTCCGAACAAGCAGACGACTAGATGCTCTCCATCAACAACCTCCACGTATCCGTCGATGAGACCAAGCCCATTCTGCGCGGCTTGTCGCTCGACGTGCCTGCTGGTGAAGTACATGCGATCATGGGGCCGAACGGGGCTGGGAAGTCCACGCTCGGCTACACGCTGGCGGGGCGCGCCGGCTATGACGTGACCTCGGGCTCCGTGACGATGGACGGGGAGGACCTGCTGGCCCTCGCGCCGGACGCACGTGCGGCCAAGGGCGTATTCCTGTCGTTCCAGTATCCCATGGAGATCCCCGGTGTGCCGGCGCTGACCTTCGTGCGGACGGCTCTGAACGCCCAGCGCAAGGCGCGCGGCGAGCCGGAGATGGGTGCGCCGGAGTTCCTGAAGCGGGTCCGCTCCGAGGCGGCCAGCCTGAAGATGGACTTCGACATGCTGCGGCGGGGGCTGAACGTCGGCTTCTCCGGCGGCGAGAAGAAGCGGATGGAGATCCTGCAGATGGCGCTGCTGCAGCCCCGCCTGCTGATCCTGGACGAGACCGATTCGGGCCTCGACATCGACGCGCTTCGGGTCGTGGCGGAGGGCGTGAACGCCATGCGGTCGCCGCAGCGCTCCATGCTGGTGATCACCCACTACCAGCGCCTGCTTGACTATATCAAACCCGACCGGGTGCACGTGCTGTCGGCCGGTCGCATCATCGCTTCGGGCGGCCCCGAGCTGGCCCTGACGCTGGAGCGGGAGGGCTACGACCGGATCGTGGCGGAGGCGGCGTGAGCGCCCCCTTCCGCATCGACCTGCGCGACGTCTCCACCTTCCCCACCCGCCGCGACGAGGCGTGGCGGCGGAGCGACCTGCGCCGCGCCCTGCCGAACCCCGTCGATCCGGCGCCGGACCTTGCAGCTCCGTCTCAGGGTGGACCATTCGGCGTCGTCGAGGCGGATGAGACCACCTTCGCCAACGGCCGCCTGCCCGACGGAGGGGCGCTCGCCCGCCTGGGGCTGACCGATGCGCCGCACCGCCTGAGGTTCGTGACCTCGGCGGCGCAGGGCGGCTGGCAAGCCGGCGTGGACGTTGTGGTCCCGACCGGCGTCACGGCGACCCTGCTGGAGACCTACGAAGGCCAGGGCAGCTATGTCGGGAGCGCCGTGTTCAGCTTCACCCTCGAACCCGGCGCCTCGCTGGAGCGGATCGTGCTCATGGACGAGCCAGCAGAGGCCGTTTCCATCTCTGCTTCCACCGTGGCGCTCGGGGCGGGTGCACGCTTCGCCCAAACGATCGTCGCCACCGGTGCGCGGCTGCAGCGGCACGAGACGCATCTGGTCCATCCGGGCGAAGGGGCCACAGTGCGCCTTGATGGTCTGTATCTGCTCACCGGCGCGCGCCATGCCGATCTCACCACCGTGGTGGCGCACGAGGGTGGCGGCGAGACCTCCCAGATGTGCAAGGGCGTGGTGACCGATCGTGCGCGGGCGGTGTTCCAGGGCCAGATCGTGGTGCGGCCCGGCGCGGACGGGACGGACGCGAGGATGCGCCACGATGCGCTCCTGCTCTCCGACACGGCCGAGGTGGACGCCAAGCCGGAGCTCGAAATCTACGCCGACGACGTCTCCTGCGCCCACGGCAACACCGTCGGCGCGCTTGATGAGGAGGCGCTGTTCTACATCGCCTCCCGTGGCGTGCCGGAAGCGGAAGCCAAGGCCTTGCTGATGCAGGGCTTCATTGGCGAGGTGGTGGACCGCATCGCCCACGAGGGCGCGCGCGAGATCGTGCGCGCCTTTGCAGCAGAGCGCCTGGAGGCGCTGACGTAATGGATGACGCAAGCCAGATACTTCCCCAATGGGGGAGGGGGACCAGCGAAGCTGGTAGAGGGGGCCGCACCGTCGACTTCCAGCATGGAGAACCCCCTCAGTCGGCTGCGCTGACAGCTCTCCCAGCGGGGGAGCATCCCACGCCCTTCGACGTCACCGCCATTCGCACCCAGTTCCCCATCCTGTCGCGCCAGGTGAACGGCCGGCCGCTGGTTTATCTGGACAGCGCCGCCTCGTCCCAGAAGGTGCAGCTCTGCATCGACGCCATGGTCCACGCCATGACGCACAGCTATTCCAACGTGCACCGCGGCCTGCACACCCTGGCCAACGAGACCACCGAGTCCTACGAGGCTGCGCGCGAGAGCGTCACCCGCTTCATCAACGCGCCCTCCTCGCGTCAGGTGGTGTTCACCAAGGGGGCGACCGAGGCCATCAACCTGGTCGCCTCTTCGCTGGGCCTTACGCTCCAGGCCGGCGACGAGATCGTGGTGTCGGAGCTGGAGCACCACGCCAACATCATCCCCTGGCACTTCCTGCGCGAGCGCAAGGGCGTGGTGCTGCGCTTCATGCCTGTGCGCGACGACGGGAGCATCGACCTCGACGCCGGCCTGTCGATGATTGGGCCTAAGACCCGGATGGTGGCGCTGAACCACATGTCCAACGTCACAGGCGCGGTGCTCGACCCCGCACCGGTGATCGCTGCGGCGAAGGCGGTGGGTGCGCTCACCCTGCTAGACGGCTGCCAGGCTGTGGTCCATCTGCCGGTGGATGTACAGACTCTGGGTTGCGACTTCTACGTCTTCTCAGGCCACAAGCTGTTCGGGCCGACCGGCATCGGCGCCCTCTATGGACGCGAGGAGGCCCTGGCCCGGCTCGCGCCTTACCAGGGCGGGGGCGAGATGATCGGCTCTGTGGCCATGGACGCCATCAGCTACGCCGAGCCGCCGCACCGATTTGAGGCCGGCACCCCGCCGATCCTGGAGGCGGTGGGCTGGGGCGCGGCGCTCGACTGGCTCATGTGCCAGGACCGCGCGGCGCTCGCCGCCCACGAGACCGCGTTGTACGCCCGGGCGGTGGAGCGGCTCGACGGTTGCAACTGGCTGCGAATCCTGGGGACCACGCCGGACAAGGGCGCCATCCTGAGCTTCGAGGTGGAAGGCGCCCATGCCCACGACGTCGCCCAGCTTCTGGACCGCTACGGCGTGGCGGTGCGGGCGGGCACCCACTGTGCCGAGCCCCTGATGCGTCGCTTCGGCGTGACATCGAGCGCGCGCGCCTCGTTCGCCCTATATAATACGCTGGAGGAGGCGGACGCCTTCGCTGACGCCCTGATCAAAGCCCGCGGCTTCTTGGCCTGATTTGGAAGACAAAGTTCCGATGGACGACAGACCCCTCGATCTCCAGAGCGACGCCCCCATCGCCCGCGACATGCTCGACGTGTCGGGCGCCGCGTCTTCGGCCCTGCTGGAGGACACGGCCCCCGAGGCCGAGGAGTCCGCCCTGCCGCAGGAGGAGCTGGACCGGCTGACCGAGGCCCTGGTGGGCCAGCTAAAGACGGTGTTCGACCCGGAAATCCCAGTCGACATCTACGAACTCGGCCTGATCTACAAGGTCGACGTGTCCGACGAGCGCGACGTGCTGGTGGAGATGACTCTGACCGCCCCGGGCTGCCCCGTGGCCGGCGACATGCCGGGCTGGGTGCAGGACGCGGTGGAGAAGATCGAGGGCATCAAGTCCTGCAAGGTCGACCTCACCTTCGATCCGCCCTGGGACCCCTCGCGCATGTCCGACGAGGCCAAGCTCCAGCTGAACATGTTCTAAGGGGTTTACATC
>CAXUEN010000154.1:0-4567 GCA_964249945.1 uncultured Caulobacteraceae bacterium
GGCCTGCAGGGCGCCCGGCGGCAGGGCGCGCACACGCGCCGCGAGGGCGGGGCGGCGGACGTTCAGGGCATCGAGGTTGGCGGCCGTCTCGCTGGCGCGGAGCTCGTCGGAGGCGTCGCCGCGCAAGTGGCTGGCGCCGAACAGGGCTCCGCCTTCCCGCAGAGGTATGGCGTAGGCGCCCCAGGCCGCCGCTTGACCGGTGAAGACCTTCGCCTGGGTGAATTGTGCCTGGCCGCGGACTGGGCGAAGGCCGTCGGCCTGCGGGAACGCGAGGGTGTCGAAGCCTGCGGCGAGGCAGACCGCGTCCGCTTCGGCCAGGACGGCGCCCGAGGCGTCGCGGCAAAGCCAGCCCGCGCCGCAAGGCTCGACGGCGGCTGCCCGGCCCTCTACCCGAAGGGCGACGGCCGCCCAGGTCGCAAGGACGATCGCCGGCTCCACCACGAGGGCGTCGGCAATGGACAGGGCGGCCGGACCACCCGCCGCCTCGCCGAGACGGGCGGCCACCGCCTCCCCCGCCAGCGGCTCGAGGCGTCTGGGCGGAAAGCCCGGCCACGCGGCCAGCTTGTCGAAGCGGGCGGCGTCGCGCTCCGACGCGCTGAGCTGCAGCGCGCCTTCGGCGATCAGGCTCTCCGGCGTCTCGCGGCGGTAGAGGCTGACGGCGCGGGCGAAGGCCTGCGCATGCAGCTCCGCCGCGGGGCCGAAACCGGCGTCGAAGCGGGGGGTGACCAGGGCGGCGGGGTTGCCGGACGCGCCGGCGCCCAGGTGCGCCGCCTCGATGAGCGTGCAGGCGACGCCCTGCCGGTGAAAGGCGCGCGCCAGCGCCGCCCCGGCGATCCCGCCGCCGACGACGGCCACGGAGCGGACCGGCGGGCGAGCGGGTCGAGCGGAGAGCGCCGGCGAGGCGAGGCGCGCCTGCAGGCGCTCGCGCTTAGCGCCGAAGCCCGGCCGCTTCTCGACCTGGAACCCGGCCTCGGTCAAGCCGCGCCGCACGTGACCCGCGACGGTGAAGGTGGCCAGACGCGCGCCGGGCGCGCTGAGGCGGGCGACGGCGTTCAGCACCTCAGCGCTCCACATCCGTGGATTGCGGGCCGGTGCGAAGCCGTCCAGGAACCAGGCGTCGGCCGGACCGCTCCATCGCGCCAGGGCTTCGCCGACCTCGCCCACATAGAGGTCCAAGGTGGCGGCGTGGTCATCCAGGTCGATCCGGTGGAAGCCCGTCCGGGTGTCGGGCCATCCGGCCAGCAGCGCCGCGCCGGCCGCAGCCGCCGGCTGGCCGCCCCAGACCTCCAGGGCCCTTGCAGCCTCGTCCCGCGAGAGCGGTTGGGCCTCGACCGAGAAGATCGACAGCCGGCCCTCTGACGGCCGGGTGCGGCCCCACAGCTCCAGCAGGGCGGCGATGTTGAGGCCGGTCCCGAAGCCCAGCTCCGCCACCGTAAACCGCTCACGCCCCGCCCAGGCGCCCGGCAGGCCGCAGCCTTCGAGAAACACCGCCCTGCTCTCCGCAAGCCCGTCGGTGCGGGAGAAGTAGACGTCGTCATAAAGCCGCGAGCGCGGACCGTCCTCGGTCCAATCTAGCTCGGCGCTCATCGCAAACCCTACGCGCAACGAAAAAGGGCCGCCCCGGAGGGCGGCCCTTCGTACAACCGAGGTCGAACGCTTATTGAGCGTTGGACGACGTGTTGGTGGTGGAGGTGGTCATGTTGCCGCCGCCCATGTCGTTGGTGGTCGTGGTCGTCGTGTTTGACGCCATGCCGCCGGTCGAGTTGTCCGGGGTCGTGGTGGTGGTGGTATCGGTGGTCGAGGTGTTGGAGGTCTCGTTGGTGTCCTTGTGGCCACAGGCCGCGACACCGAGCGAGGCGACGGCGACGCTGGCCAGCAGAAGCTTACGGATGGAGGTCATTGTCCCTGGTCCCCTGAAAGGAGGTTAAGAGCGCCTGGTCGCAGAACCGCTCCTCATCTCGCCGGGGACCCCGTCGGGAAGAGGCGCGAGACCTGCAGCGCTACGCCCATTATGCACGACTGGCCGAACACGCAAGCGTGATCTGCGGTTCCGCGGCCGATTCACGCAGCTTCCGCCGGCATGTTGGTGAGCGACTCCTCGAGGGCGGCGAAGCTGGGTTGCGAGGCGCTGGGCACCACGCCGCGGCCGATCTCCACCGAGATCTGGGCGGCGTTGCCGTGCAGGTGGGCGACCAGCACCGAGCGGATGATGTGGTAGAAGGCGGCCTCCTCGTCCACCACCGCCTTCAGCCGCGTGGCCATGGGGCCGACCAGCCCGTAGGCGAGGAAGACGCCCAGGAAGGTGCCGACCAGCGCGCTGCCGATCATCTGGCCGAGGATTTCCGGCGGCTGGGTAATGGCTCCCATGGTTTTGATGATGCCGAGCACCGCGGCCACGATCCCCAGCGCCGGTAGGGCGTCGGCCAAGCTCTGCAGGGCCCCGGCGGGCCCCAGCCCCTCGTGGTGATGCTTCTCCAGCTGGCGCTCCATGCAGTCTTCCACCTGGTGGGGGTTTTCCAGGTTCATGGTCATCATGCGCAGCGTGTCGCAGATGAAGTCGATGGCGAAGTGGTCCTTCATGATCTTGGGGTACTTGGAGAAGACGGTGCTCTCGGCCGGCTTCTCGATGTGGCTCTCCACCGCGACCACGCCCTTGCTCTTCATCATCTTGGTCAGCACAAAGAGCACGCTGAGAAGATCGGTGTAGTCGCTGGCCTTCCACTTCGGCCCCTTGAAGATCTTGCCGAAGCCGCCGCCGGTGGCCTTGATCACGCCCATGGAGTTGGAGATCAGGTAGGAGGCGACGCCGGCGCCCAGGATCGCCATCAGCTCGTGGGGCGCCGCCTCGATGATCACGCCGAGATTGCCGCCGGACATCAGGAAGCTGCCGAACACCAGGCCGAACAGCAGCACCACGCCGATGATCTGGAACATGAGGGAGGGGGTCCGGCCGCGGGGAGAGAGCGGCGGAAGCTTGTGGGTTAATGCTTAACTTGGGGTGTGTGGGCGTCCCGGATGTTTGGGGCGCAGGCGCTTTCCTCCCACCCCCTCGAGGGGAGGGAGAAGGAGGTCAGCCCAGGTTCAGCGGCTGCCGGGCCGCCGGCTTAGGCGTGACCACCACGTCCTTCCCGCCGTCGAAGCGCAGCGCATGCAGGTCCTCGGCGATGCTGAACACCGCCAGGAAGAACTCGCAACCCGCCCGCCAGAGCAGGGCCAGCACCGCCATGGTCAAGAAGGCCGCCACCACGGCCGGGGCCGCCAGCAGCATGCCCTCCAGGCTCATATTGCGCAACGCCAGCCCGACCGCTGCGCCGATGGCGCCGAAACCGAACAGCAGCACGAGCGCCAGGCCGCCCCAGTAGATCAGGTGGATCAGGGGTCCGGTCAGCAGGCGGTCGAAAGACAGCAGGTCGAACACCACGCCGCGCCGCTTGCGCCCGGAAGTCGCGTAGAAGCTCATGGCGTGCGTCGGTTCCCCAGCGGGTCCGCCGCGACTTAGGCCACCCGGCCGGAACGGCTAGCAGCGCGGGCCGGGCTGTGCAATGGCGCTCCCGCGCGGCGGAATCGTCCCTACATACACCGTCGCTTTTGCGTTCACCCGCGCCGAGACCCGCCATGACGTTCCATCCCCGCCACGTCCGCGTCGCCATCTTGGGCTCAGGGCCGGCCGGCCTCACCGCCGCCATCTACGCCGCCCGCGCGGCGCTGGAGCCGGTGGTGATCTCAGGGCTGGAGCCCGGCGGCCAGCTGACCATCACCACCGACGTGGAGAACTATCCGGGCTTCGCGGACGTGATCCAGGGTCCCTGGCTGATGGAGCAGATGCGCGCCCAAGCCGCCCACGTGGGGACCGAGTTCCTGGACGACATGGTGGCGAGCGTGGACCTCTCCGCTCGGCCGTTCCGCATCACGCTCGACAGCGGCTCGGAGCTGCTGGCCGAGACCCTGGTCATCACCACCGGCGCCAAGGCCAAGTGGCTGAATACACCGAGCGAACAGCGCTACCGCGGCTTCGGCGTCTCGGCCTGCGCCACCTGCGACGGCTTCTTCTACCGCAGCAAGGCGGTAGCGGTGGTGGGGGGCGGCAACACGGCGGTGGAGGAGGCGCTGTTCCTCACCAGCTTCGCGTCGCGCGTGACCCTGATCCACCGCAAGGGCGAGCTGCGGGCAGAGCGCATCCTGCAGGACCGCCTGTTCGCCAACCCCAAGATAGAGGTGGTCTGGCACAGCGAGGTGGATGAGGTGCTGGGCTCGGGCGAACCCGCCACCGTCAGCGGCGTGCGGCTGAAGAACGTCAAGACGGGCGGCACGTATGAGGTCGCCGTGAACGGCGTCTTCATCGCCATCGGCCACGCCCCGGCCTCGGAGCTGTTCACCGGCCAGCTGCCCATTGATCCGAACGGCTACCTGCTCGTGACCCCCGGAAGCACCGCGACGCAGGTCAAAGGCGTCTTCGCCGCCGGCGACGTCACCGACCACGTCTACCGCCAGGCGGTCACCGCCGCGGGCCAGGGCTGCATGGCGGCGCTGGAGGTCGCCCGCCTGCTGGCCGAGGAGGACCACGCCC
>CAXUEN010000154.1:4577-5907 GCA_964249945.1 uncultured Caulobacteraceae bacterium
GCCCGGGCCCACCACCCCATCGCTCACCAGGAGGCGGAGAAGATCGGGGTGTGGTGAGGCGCTTCAGTCCTCCTCGCTGCCGACGAGGCGCCGGCGCACCGCGTCTTCCAGCGCGCGTGGCTCGGACTGGTGCTGGATGACGCTGACGAACAGGTCCGCGAACTCGACGCTGTCCTCGTGGGTGAGTTTCGTAGCCGTCGACAGGAACGCTGCGCCGGCCAGGGAGCCCGTCCGCGTGTTACCCTGCTGAAACGGATGGTTGCGGGCGATCGCCCAGCGTCAGGCTTACGGCCAAACGGACGATATCTTCCTCGCCGCCATACGCCCGGCGGTTGATGGGAACGGCGCAGGCGCTTTCCAGCAGGCCGGGGGCCCGTAGACCGTACGGCTCGCCCGTTTCGGCGACCGTGTCCTGGCTTATGGCGGCCGCCGCCTCCGCCGCCAGCCAGATCGGCTCATTCGGCAAGGCGCGCCATCACGATGAAAAAACGGTCGGCGATCCGCCGCGCAGCCGCAATCGGATCGGCCTTTCGCCGAAGACGGGCGAGCAGAACCGGTTCCACATCCCGCTTCGTCTGGGCTTCCGTTCGGGCTTGGACCCATCGTCGGCCATGGCGCTCCTCCAGAGCCTGTATTTTATCTCCCCTACAGACCTGCGGGACGCCTCCGCACAGGTGGACGTTGCCTCGTCCGCTTGTGGAAAGCGTCTTCGAAGGCTAGGCGTGGATGTCATTCGATACGCCGCAGGACACTCGTTTGCGCACCGGCCTCTATCCCGGCACCTTCGACCCGCTGACCAACGGGCACCTGGACATCATCGGGCGGGCGGTGAAGCTGGTGGACCGGCTGGTCATCGGCGTGGCCATCAACCGCGACAAGGGCCCCATGTTCACCCTGGATGAGCGGGTGGAGATGGTGGAGCGCGAGTGCGCGCCGCTCAGGAACGGCTGCGAGATCGTGGTCACGCCTTTCGAAAGCCTGCTGATGCACTTCGCCGAGCAGGTGCAGGCCTCGATGATCATCCGGGGCCTGAGGGCGGTGGCCGACTTCGAGTACGAGTTCCAGATGACGGCCATGAACCAGCAGCTGAACCGCGAGATCGAGACCGTTTTTCTGATGGCCGACCCGCACCACCAGGCCGTGGCCTCGCGCCTGGTCAAGGAGATCGCCAAGCTGGGCGGCGACGTCGCAGCCTTCATACCGCCAAGGGTGGCGCAGAGCCTGAGGGCCAAGATCAACCGATGACCGCCAGGATCGCCCAGCTATCCCTCGCCGCCGCGGCGCTCGCCCTGCTGTGCCTCGCGCCGGGCGCCCACGCCAAGCCCAAGGC
>CAXUEN010000155.1:0-5869 GCA_964249945.1 uncultured Caulobacteraceae bacterium
CCTGCCGCGCTTAAGCGCGGGCAGACGCAGCGGAACCGCCATGAACAGCCTTGTCGATCCGGCGCCGAGGGGCGAACCGCGCTTCAGCCTGCAGGATTTCGCCCCCGTGCAGGAGAGCTTCGAGGCCGCCCTGGTCGAGGGTCTCTCGGCGCCCCGAAAGGCCATCCCCGCCCGCTTCCTCTACGACGAGGCAGGCTCCAGGTTGTTCGACCGCATCTGCGAACTGCCGGAATACTATCCCACCCGCACCGAGCTGAAGATCCTAACCGACCAGGCTGGCGAGATCGCCGCGGCCATCGGCCCCGACATCGCGCTGCTGGAATTCGGCGCCGGCTCCAGCCAGAAGGCGCGCCTGCTGCTGGACGCCCTGGACCGGCCGGCCGCCTACGAACCCATCGACGTCTCGCGTGAGCATCTGGTCCAGCTGGCGGAGGAGATCGCGTCGGCCTACCCGGGCTTGGCGGTGCGCGCGCTGTGCGCCGACTACACCCAGCCCCTGGAGCTGCCGGACAGCGAGCCGCGGCGTCGGCGCGCGGGCTTCTTTCCCGGCTCCACCATCGGCAACCTGACCGAGGCCGACGCGCGCACCTTCCTCAGCGGCTGGGCCGGCCAACTCGGCCGCGACGGGCTGATGGTGGTGGGCGTAGCGCTGCGCGTTCCGGCGAGCATCGTGCTGCCGGCCTATGACGATGCGGAGGGGGTCACCTCCCGCTTCACCGCCAACGTGCTGGTGCGCGCCAACCGCGAGCTCGGGGCCGACTTCGACGTCGTCGCCTTCCGCCACACGCCGGAATACGATGAGGCGACCGGGCGGATGACCATCCACCTGACCAGCCTCAAGGCGCAGAGGGTCCACGTCGCCGGCCGCGGCTTCGACTTCGCGCAAGGCGAGCGCCTGCACGTGGAAGACTCCAACAAGTACGCCGTTGAGGACTTCCAGCGCTTGGCCCGCTCGGCCGGCTACGTGGCCGAGACCGTGTGGGTAGACCCGCGCGAGCTGTTCAGCGTCCATGTGCTGCGGGTGGCGTAACGCGCCGCAACTTCACGTTTAGCGATTTCCTGCTATACTCTCCGGAGGAACTGAGGAGGGGTGTTTACCCTCCCCATCCCCTTCGTTAGGTCCTGATCGAGAATTCCACTCTCAACCAGAGCACCCAGCGAGGTGGAGCTTGAAGGGAGGCTTCATGGCTCTCCTCCTTCGAGAAGCCCGCCGGTCCGCCCCGCGGGCGTTTTCGCCCTAGAACCCCAGGGTTGAAACCACCTACAGCCCGGCGCCCTCGTCCAGGCCGCACATCAGGTTCAGGTTCTGCACCGCGGCGCCAGCAGCGCCCTTGCCCAGGTTATCCAACAGGGCCACCAGCCTGGCCTGCCCCCGCCCCTCGTCGCCGAACACAAAAAGCTTCAGCCGGTTGGTCCCGTTCAGGCCTTCGGGGTCGAGCCTTTGCATGGCCGCCGCCTCGGCGAGACCAGCGACCTCCACGAAGCGCGCGTCGGCGTAGGTCGCCGCTAGGACCGAATGCAGGTCCGCGAGAGCCGGCGCGCCGGGAAGCGCCCAAAGTGGCAGCGGCAGCTCTACGATCATGCCCTGGGCGTAGCGCCCGACCGCGGGGCCGAAGGTCGGCGGGTGCAACAGGCCGGCATGGACCTGCATCTCGCCCACATGCTTGTGGCCGAGGTTCAGGGCGTAAGCGCGATAAGCGGTTTGGGTGAAGCCCGGCGCGGCGGCGTCCTCGAACTCCGAGATCATCGCACGGCCGCCACCGCTGTAACCCGACACCGCGTTCACGCTTACCGGCCAGTCCGCTGGCAGCAGGCCGGCGCGCACCAAAGGCGCGGCCAGCGCCAGGAAGCCGGTGGGATAGCAGCCGGGGTTGGACACCCGGCTTGCTCCCGCCACCTCCGCGCGCTGGCCGGGCGCGAGTTCCGGGAAACCGTAGGTCCATTCGGCTGCGGTGCGATGTGCGGTGGAGGCGTCGATCACCTTCACCGCCGGATTGACGATGAGCGCCACCGCCTCGCGCGCCGCCTCGTCGGGCAGGCACAGGATCACTGCATCCGCCCCGTTCAACAGCCCGGCGCGCGCGCCCGCGTCCTTGCGGTGCGCAGGGTCGATGGAGAGCAGCTCCACGTCGGCGCGACCCGCCAGGCGCTCGCGGATTTGCAGGCCGGTCGTGCCTGCCTCGCCGTCGATGAAGACCCTGACCACCATCTACCCCTTCGATCCACCATCCCGGCGAATGCCGGACCCAGGTCATATGGCTCTACGCGGCGTGCTATAATCTGCGTCCCGGCATTCGCCGGGATGAGCGGTTTCAAAGCGAGCCAACCGACCGCGCAAACGAAAACGAGCGCCCCGGTCTCCCGGAGCGCCCGTCCGATCCGCAGCGGAAGCGGTGAGGCCTAGCGCTTGGAGAACTGGAAGGAGCGGCGAGCCTTGGCCTTGCCGTACTTCTTGCGCTCCACCACGCGGCTGTCACGGGTGAGGAAGCCGTGCGGCTTCAGCACGGCGCGCAGGCCCGGCTCGTAGTAGGTCAGCGCCTTGGAGATGGCGTGGCGCACAGCGCCCGCTTGGCCGGAGAGGCCCGAACCCTCGACGGTCGCGATCACGTCGAACTGGGTGGCGCGGTCGGCGATCTGCAGCGGCTGGGCGATCATCATGCGCAGCACGGGGCGGGCGAAGTAGACCTCCTGGTCGCGGTCGTTGATGGTGATCTTGCCGGAGCCCGGCTTGATCCACACCCGGGCCACGGCGTTCTTGCGCTTACCCGTCGCGTAGGCGCGGCCCTGCGCGTCGATCTTGGGCTCGTAGACGATCTGGGCTTCGGGCGGGTTGGTGGACAGGCCTGCGAGGGCTTCGAACCCCAGGGGGGCGGCGGCTTGGACGTCGGACATCTGCTTACGCGCTCCGCACGTTCTTGGCGTTCAGCTCGGCGAACGCGATGGGCTCAGGCGCCTGCGCCGTGTGCGGGTGCTCGGCGTCGGCGTAGATCTTCAAGTGGGTCATCTGCTTCCTGGCCAGCGAGCTTTCCTTGGGCAGCATGCGCTCCACAGCCTTTTCCAGGATGCGCTCGGGGAACTTGCCGCCGAGGATCTTGTCCGCGGTGCGCTCCTTGATGCCGCCGGGATAGCCCGTGTGCCAGTAGTAGGTCTTCTGCTGGAGCTTGCGGCCCGTGAAGCGGACCTTGTCGGCGTTGATGACCACCACGTGGTCGCCGCAGTCGACATGCGGGGTATAGTCCGGACGATGCTTGCCGCGAAGGCGCATGGCGATGAAGGAGGCTAGACGACCGACGACCGCGTTCTCGGCGTCGACGATGATCCACTTCTTCTCGACGTCCGCCGGTTTCAGGGAAACCGTGGTCTTTTGCATGGGGTAGGTCCGTGAGCGCAGGCGGCCGCACAGTGGGCGCGGCCGTCGGGAGGCGGTGCGATACGGAAAAGCGACGGCGACGTCAACCGGAAACGTCGAGCCTTGCGTGAGCACGTTCAATTCGCTCGGCTTTTTGGATACGGTACTGAGATACCGCTCATCCCTCCGGCTCGGCCATCAGGTCCGGCGCCGGGAAGTCCAGGGCGCCCTCCACATCCTCAAACGCGGTCTCCGACACCACCTTGCCGGCCACGCTGACCCCGGCCCGCTGTACGCTGGTCGGATCGCCGCTCACCAGCGGGTGCCAGTCGGCGAGGTCGCGGCCCTCGTGCAGCCGGCGGTAGGCGCAGGTGTGCGGCATCCAGGTCAGCTCGTCGATCTTGCCGGGCGTCAGCTTGATGCAGTCGGGCACGTAGCGCCGCCGCCGCGGATAGTTGGTGCAGGCGCAGGTGTTCACGTCCAGCAGGCGGCAGGCCACCCGGGTGGGCAGTATCTCGCCGGTGTCCTCGTCCTCGAAGCGGATAAGGCAGCAGCGGCCGCAGCCGTCGCACAGGCTCTCCCACTCGGGCGCGCTCATCTGCTCCAGGGTCTTGGCCCGCCAGAAGGGCTGATTGGTCACGACACCTCCCGGGTTGCGCCTTGACGTCAATGTAGGGGTTTGGCCCTAGGATCGCCCGTGTGACGTCGCCTACCCCCATCCGCGTAGACCTGCAGCAATCGTCTCGCCGCCCTCTCGGCCGCGGCGCCCGTGCGCTCCTGGCGATCCTGGTCGGGCTGCTGCTGCTGACGGGCGTCTGCGGCCTTTGGGCCTGGAAGCTCGCCTTGGCCGACCTGCCGACCATCCCGGACAAGGCGCAGCTGTGGTCGCTGAACCGCCCGCCGGGCGTGACGTTCCTGGACCGCGAGGGGAACCTGCTGGCCGTCCGGGGCCCCCGCCACGGCCAGGCCCTGGCGCTCCCCGCCATGCCAGCCTACCTGCCCAACGCTTTCCTGGCGGCGGAAGACCGGCGCTTCTACAGCCACCATGGGCTGGACCTGACCGGGATCGGGCGGGCGATGCGAGCCAATCTCGGCGCCCACCACGTGGTGCAGGGCGGCTCCACCATCACCCAGCAGGTGGTGCGCAACATCTTCCTCAGCCCCGACCAGACCCTGAAGCGCAAGGTGCAGGAAGCCATCCTGGCCTGGAGCCTGGAGCGCCGGCTGACCAAGACCGACATCCTGGAACTCTATCTCAACCGCATCTACTTCGGCGACGGCGCCTACGGGGTGGAGGCGGCGGCCCAGACCTATTTCGGCAAATCGGCCTCCAGGCTCGATCTGTCGGAGGCCGCCCTGCTGGCCGCCCTGCCCAAGGCGCCCTCCCGGCTCGATCCCGCCAACGACATCGACGACGCGCTCGACCGCTCCAAGGTGATCCTGGGCGAGATGCAGGCCGACGGCTGGATCACCGCGGCCCAGCAGGCCGACGCGGTCGCCCACCCGCCGGTGCTGGCGCCCGAGAAGCCAATGGACGGGGATTTCGGCTACGTGCTCGACCTTGCGGCGTCGCGCGCCCGCGACCTCGCCCAGAATCGCGCCCCCGACCTGGTGGTGCGGCTGACCGTGGACCCGCACCTGCAGGCGGTCGCCTCCCAGGTGGTGCGCGACGGCGTGGCCGAGGGGCGCCGTCTCGGCGCCACCCAGGCCGCCCTGGTGGCGCTGGCGCCGGACGGCGGCATTCGCGCCCTGGTGGGCGGCCGCAACCACCGCGCCAGTTCCTATGACCGCGCCACCCAGGCCATGCGCCAGCCCGGCTCGGCCTTCAAGCCCTTCGTCTACGCCGCGGCGTTGGAAGCTGGGGTGAAGCCGGACGACCTGCGCACCGACAGCCCGGTGCGCTTCGGCGGCTGGTCCCCGGCCAACTACGGCGGCCACTTCTCAGGCCAGGTGAGCGTGGCGGACGCCCTGGCCCGCTCCATCAACACCGTGGCCGTGCGGCTGGCCCACCAGGTCGGCGCGCCCAAGGTGGCGGAGCTGGCGGAGCGCTTCGGCCTCAGCATGATCCCCGCCAGGCCGGACCTGTCGGTGGCGCTGGGCGCCTACGAGGTAGATCTGCTGGACCTCACCTCCGCCTATCAGGTGTTCCAGCAGGACGGGCATAGGGTTGAGCCCTTCCTCATCACCGTGATCACCAACGCCCATGGCGACGTGCTCTACCAGCACCCCGACAGCGCGCGCACTCCGGTGTTCGATGCGCAGAGGAGCCGGCTGATGGTGCGCATGATGGAGGGCGTCATCGCCCACGGCACCGGCAGGAAGGCGGCGCTGGACCGCCCCGCGGCCGGCAAGACCGGGACCAGCCAGAACTGGCGCGACGCTTGGTTCGTGGGCTTCACCCCCGACTGGATCGCCGGCGTCTGGGTCGGCGACGACCGTTCCCGCCCCATGGCCAAGGTGGCCGGGGGCGAACTGCCGGCGCAGATGTGGCGCCGCTTCATGGGCGCCGCCCACCAGGGC
>CAXUEN010000156.1:0-5840 GCA_964249945.1 uncultured Caulobacteraceae bacterium
GTCCAGCATCGCCATGGCTTCAGGGGCGCACGCCCGCATCCGCACGGTACAAGACCGAAGCGTGCATGTAGGTTGCCGAAGCGCAAGGGGCCATGGTTGAGGTCCAGAACGCACGGCCGACGGGCTGCATGAGGGCAAAGCCTTGGCCTAACCGTGGCGCTCAGGGGGCCCGAGCGCCGTAGTTCCGCTCAGGGCGCCAGGGCCGCCAAGCGGGCTTCCTCTGCCGGATCGAGGGGCGCCTCGGTCGCCCCCCCCGTCGGTCCTCGTCGCCGCAGGGCGATCGCGCCCGCGCCTGCGACCACGATGACGAAGGGCGTCAGCCAAAGCAGGGCATTGGCGGGGGAGAAGGCCGGCTTCAGCAGCACGAACTCGCCGTAGCGGCGAACCAGGAAAGCGCGGATGTCCGCGTCGGGGCGCCCGGCCGCCACCTGCCGGCGCACCAAATCGCGCAGGTCCGCGGCCAGCGGCGCCTCGCTGTCGTCGATGGATTCGTTCTGGCACACGAGGCAGCGCACCTGGCGGAAGAGGGCATGGGCGTGGGCCTCCTGCGCCGGGTCGTGGAGCGCCTCGGCCGGGGCGGCGGCGATACAGAGAAGGGCGGCGAGCGCGAGGGCGGGACGAAGGCCTCTCATGCCGGCGCAGCCTGCGCCACGACAGCGCGCCGTCCCGCTGCCAGCCTCAGCCTGCGATCAGCCAGAGACGCCGCGCCCCCCAGCGCCATCAGCACCGGGCCGAAGAAGATCAGCCGGGCCCAGGGGTTGTAGAAGGCGCGGACCAGCCAGGCGGGCCGCCCCGCGCCCTCCTGCTGGTCGCCCAGCACCACGTAGAGGTCGCTCACCCCCCGACGGCGGATGGCGACCTTAGAGGTGGTCTGGCGGCGGTCGGGGTAGAAGCGCCGCTCGGGCGACACGGTGAAGGCTGCGCCCTGCGGCGGCGTGACCCGGATGACGGCCCGCTCGGCGCTGAAGTTCGGCCCCTGCACCGGCGCCACCTGCTCCAGGGTCAAGCTGTAGCCGCCCGAACTGACCGAGCCGCCGAGGTTCAGCACCTGGGCCGCCTCCACCCGCCAGGCAAGCTCCGAACCCGCGCCGAGCACGAAGACGCCCATGCCCACATGGGCGAGCGTCATGCCCCAGGCGGACAGCGGCAGATGGCGCAGGCGGCGGCCGACCTGGGCAAGCCCCGACTCGCCGACCCGCACCCGCTGGAGGATCTCGCTCAGCGACCCCACAATCAGCCACGCGCCCAGCGCCAGGCCGAGCGCCGCGAAGCCCTTGTGCGGGCTGATAATCGCCCAGCCGAGCAGCCCCGTGGCCACCGCCGCCACCACCGCCAGCCACAGCCGCCGAAGGGCCGGCCCAAGCTCGCCGCGCTTCCAGGCCAGAAGCGGTCCCAAAGGCAGGATCAGCAAGCAGGCGCCCATGAGCGGCCCGAAGGTCAGGGCGAAGTAAGGCGCGCCCACCGAGATCGCCTCGCCCGTCAGCGCCTGGCGGATCAGGGGATAGAGGGTGCCGAGCGCCACGGTCACCGTCGCTGCAGCCAGGAACAGGTTGTTCAGCACCAGCGCCCCTTCCCGGCTGACGCCTGCGAACAGGCCGCCCGGCGCCAGCCCCGGCGCGCGCCAGGCGAACAGGGTGAAGCCGGTCCCCGACGCCAGGCCCAGGATGCTCAGCAGCAGCACGCCCCGCTTGGGATCCACCGCAAAGGCGTGGACCGAGGTGAGGATGCCCGAACGCACCAGGAAGGCGCCCAGCATGGAGAAGCTGAAGGCCGACAGCGCCAAGAACACCGTCCAGCCGGTAAGCGCACCGCGCTTCTCGGTGACGATGGCGGAGTGGATCAGGGCGGTTCCCACCAGCCAGGGCATGAAGCTGGAATTCTCTACCGGGTCCCAGAACCACCAGCCGCCCCAGCCCAGCTCGTAATAGGCCCAGAACGAGCCCAGCGTGATGCCGATGGTCAAAAGGCTCCAGGCCGCCAGAGCCCAGGGCCGCACCCAGCGCGCCCAGGCCGCATCCACCCGCCCCTCCACCAGGGCCGCGACGGCCAGCGAGAACACCACCGAGAAGCCGACGTAGCCCGCGTACAGGAACGGCGGGTGGATCGCCATGAAGGGGTCCTGCAGGATCGGGTTCAGCGACTGGCCCTGCAGCGGCGCGTCGGGGAAGCGCAGGAAGGGGTTGGAGGCGAAGGCGGTGTAGCTGATGAAAAGCAGCCCCAGCGCGCCCTGGCTGGCCAGGGCCACGGCCTTGACCCCGGTGGGCAGGTTGCGGCCGAACAGGGCGATCGCCGCGCCTATGCCGGTGAGCGCCAGGTTCCACAGCAGCATGGAGCCCTCGTGCGAGCCCCAGGTGGCGGTGATGCGGTAGAACAGCGGCTGGGCCACGTTGGAGTTGGTGGCGACGTTGGCCACCGAGAAGTCGGAGGTGACGAAGGCCGTCATCAGGGCGCCGAAGGCGATGGCCATGGCGGCGAAGGCGGCGAGCGCCGCGCCCTCGCCGGCGCCTCTCAAGGTGGCGTCCTGGCGGATGCGGCCGACGGCGGAGAGGCCCACCTGGGCCAGCGACATAGCCAGCGCCAGCACCAGGGCGAAGGCGCCGAGTTCGGCGGTCACCGGAAGCCCGACCCCGCGGCGGGCCCGCCGGCCGGCGCGCCGGCTGAGGCGGTCTGCTCCCCGTCCGGCCGCCACTCGCCCGACTTCTTCAGGGCGTCGGCGACCTCCTTGGGCATGTACTTCTCGTCGTGCTTGGCCAGCACCTCGCGCGCCTCGAACACGCCGTCGGGGCGGAAGACGCCCTGGGTCACCACGCCCTGCCCCTCGCGGAACAGGTCGGGAAGGTCGCCCTTGTAGACGACCTCGTTGGCCTCCAGGCGGTCGGTGACGCCGAAGCGGACCTCGCCGTCGTCGAGCTTCTTCACGCTGCCCATCTGCACTAGCCCGCCGAGCCGCACCAGGCGGCCGGCCGGCACGTGCTTGGCCCTCGCCTGGGCGGGGCTGTAGAAGAACACCGCCGCATCGCCCATGGCGTAGAGCGACAGCCCCACCGCTACGCCCAGGATCGGCGCGGCGACGGCGACGGCGGTCAGGCGGCGGCGCACGCGACGAGATTTCGGCAGCAAGCCCATGGCGCGCGATATAGCGGATGGGGGTTAAAATTGAAGGCGACCGATTAGCCTTTTTCCCAGGCGGCTCAAGGAGACCTAACGCCGACCGTCCACCAGCTGCAGGCCCCAGCCGAGCTTCACGTTGGCGCCCTGGCTGGTGAACCACTGCCGCCAGAAGTCGCGCTGGGCCGAGGTCTGGAGGGGGGCAAGCTCCGGCCGGTGGACGTAGTGGATGCGCACCGCCACGCCGTGCAGGTCGCGCGTCAGCTCCAAGCGCGCGGCGGAGCCGGGGTCCAGCCCTGAGCCCGGGCCGTCGTATTCGCTGACCAATCCGCTGTTCTGGGCCATGTCGGAGACCAGGACCAGGCGCCGGTCGCGAGTCGTCGGCCCGAAGTCCGGGGCGTCCACGGCGCTGTCCACCGCCTCGATGATCGGAGAGCGGGGCGCGCTCGGCACGTCGTGCAGGCCGTTCAGGTAGGTGTTCAGGGCGTCGCCGACCGTGCGCCTGAACGCCGCCTCGATCATGTCGGGGTTGGCGGCCACACCCATGACCTCGGCGCCCCGGCGCACGCGGCAGCGGGAGAAGCTGTTGCCCGCGTCGTCCGGATCGGCCCGCACGCCCCGCACGGTCAGCTCGCCATAGGGGCGCAGGCGCTGGTACTCCGCCAGGATCAGCGCCTTGACGTAGGCG
Source organism: uncultured Caulobacteraceae bacterium (assembly GCA_964249945.1). Taxonomy (GTDB): domain Bacteria; phylum Pseudomonadota; class Alphaproteobacteria; order Caulobacterales; family Caulobacteraceae; genus CAHJWH01. The sequence continues at coordinate 3,797 of CAXUEN010000156.1, forward strand.
ATCTGGTGGGTCGTGAGGGGGTCGGTCTGGTCCACCAGCACCACGGTGTGCTCCGGCGGGACCGTCTGGCCGGCGATGCAGCCGGTGTCCGGGTCGGTGGGCGGGCTGCGGCTGAGCGCCAGCAGCACGCCGACGCCTATGACGGCGGCGGCGGAGGCGGCCAGGATGGCCACCGCGCGCCGGGTCTGCTTCTGGCGGCGGACCTCGGAGGGGCGAAGCCGCCGCTGGCCCCGGCCGGCGGCGCGACGTCGGTCACGGGCCACCGACACGCTCCAAGGGCCCGAAGGCGTCGGGGTCGTGGGCCCCCATCCCGGCGTTCGGCCGAACTTCCCCCAGGGGGGAAAGATCGGAAGCCGCGGCGGCGCCTCTTAGATGCTCCCCCTCAGCGGGAGCTGTCGCGTAGCGACTGAGGGGGCCCTCGGCCACAGGCGCGCGCCGGTTCAGGTTGGCGTCCGCCTCCCGGTCCACCGCGGTCTTCAGGCCGTCGATACGCGCCGGCAAGCCGTCCGCCGCTTCGGTGACATAGGCCTTGAGCCCTGAGAGCGCCGACCGGTTGGCGGCGTGGATGCGGGCGGCGGCGTCGGCGTCGTGGCGGATCTGCACCTCGGCGCGCTCGGCGTTGGCGCGGCTGGCCTCAAGCTCTGCAGCCGCCGCCGGGACAGCGCCGACGATCCCGTGACGGTAGACATCCGGCTCCACGTGGCCGGCGAAGTAGGCCGGGGCCGGATCGGAGCGGACCTGGGCGTTCTCGTCGCGATAGGCCTTGATCAGGCCTGCACCCTGGTGGACCCATTCGGCCTCCGCGTCGCGGCCTTCCGCCAAGCGGCGCTGGGCCAGCTCGGCCAGGGCCAGCAGGCGGTCGCGGTCCTGGGTGTGGGGGGCGTAGGTCGCTTCCAGCTCGGCCAGGACCTCACGGCTGGCCTCGACCGCTGCAGCCTTGGCGTCGGCGACGGTGTCCTCGTAGTCCAGCCTCGCCGTGTAGGCGCGGTCGTAGCGGCGGTAGTCCCAGTAGCGGTCGGCCATGTCGTCCCAGGCCTCGCGGCTGGCGGCCAGGTGGACCAGCAGGCCCAGCGCGAACAGGCCCCAGGAGAACAGCGAGGTCAGGCCCAGGAGGCCGTGCGCCTTGATGTCGGCCAGCGCGTCCACCGCATGGTTGGCGAGCGTCGCGGTCGTGCCAGTGTTCACCGCCTGTTCGGCCACCTCGCGGAAATGGGCGGCATAGATGTTCCAGAAGAAGGCGAGCACGATCGCCGCCACGCTCACCGCCCAGCCTACCATCTTCTGCAGGGGAAAGCGGTGGCCCACCAGCCGCCAGCCGACGACGCCGCCGACCACGCCGAGGGAAATGTTGACCAAGCTGATCACCGCCGCCAGCACTACGCCGCCGACCCAACCCTGCTCGGATATCCGCCGGAGCAGGAAGGCGTTGGCGAAGCTCTCCAGCACGAAGGCACCCACAAGGATCGCAAACGGCAGCAGGGTGGACTCGCGATAGGAGGCGGCGCGGTGCAACTCGTGGCGGCGGCGGAAATAGTTCAGGTCGCGCTGGGTCTCCAGCTCTTCCTCCCGCAGGGCGACCAGGTCGGTGCGACGTTCGGAGAGGACGCCTGAGATGCGGCTGTCGATCTCGGCGCGGGCGTGCTCAGGCGTCAGCTCGCCCGGCACACGGCGCGCGCCCTGCGCGGCGGCCTCGCCGAGCGCCGAGGCCAGGAAGGCGTTCACGTCGCGCAGGCCCTGGGAGACGCGGCCGATGATCTGCAGCTCCGCCCCCGTGGGCGCGAAGGCCGAGCTGGGCGGCTGATTGCGGCGGCCGTCGTCCTGGGCGGTCTCCAGCACGCGCAGCTCGCGCTTCAGCCGGCCGAAGTCGGCGCGCTGGTCGGCCCCGAGTTCGGGGATCCACAGCGCCCCGCCCTCTGCGCGCTCGCCGCGAAGCCGGCCCATCAGGCCCGCGCCGCTCTTCGCCATCTGAGCCATCCTCGACCGATCCACCGTCCCTTAGCGCAAAGGTGGGGCGCCGAGGCGCCGGACGCGAGCAGATTGCGGC
>CAXUEN010000157.1:0-5829 GCA_964249945.1 uncultured Caulobacteraceae bacterium
CCCACCGCCGCCGCCACAGGTTGGCTACGTCACCATCACGGCGGAGCCCGTGACCCGCACCACCGAGCTGCCAGGCCGCACCGCGCCGACGCTCTCCTCCGACGTGCGCCCTCAGGTGAACGGCATCATCAAGGCGCGCCTGTTCACCGAGGGGTCCGACGTCGCCGCCGGCCAGGTGCTCTACCAGATCGATCCCGCGCCATACCAGGCCACGCTGGACCAGGCCAAAGGCATGCTGGCCAACGGTGAGGCCAACCTCGCCACCACGCGGCTGCAGGCCGAGCGCTATGCCGACCTGGTGAAGATCAACGCGGTCAGCCGCCAGGACAACGACAACGCCCAGGCCATGTACCACCAGGCCCTGGCGACCGTGCAGTCGGATCAGGCGGCGGTGGAGTCCGCGGCCATCAACCTCGGCTACACCAAGGTGCGCGCGCCGATCTCCGGCCGGATCGGCCGCTCGGCCATCACGCCGGGCGCCCTGGTGGCGGCGGAGCAGACGACGGCTCTGGCCACCATCCAGGCCCTGAATCCGGTCTATGTGGACGTGACCCAGTCCGCCGACGCCCTGCTGAAACTGCGCCAGGCGCTCTCCGGCGGCCAACTGGACCGCGCGCCCACCAGCACACAGGTCAAGCTCGTGCTGTCGGACGGCACGCCCTATGCCGAGGCGGGCGTGCTCAAGTTCTCCGAGGTGACGGTGGACCAGAGCACCGGCTCGGTGACGCTGCGCGCCGTCTTCCCCAACCCGCATGACGTGCTGCTACCCGGCATGTTCGTGCGCGCCGTGCTGAACGAGGGCGTCTACCAGAACGGCATCCTGGCCCCCCAGCAGGGCGTGTCCCATGACCCCAAGGGCGCGGCGACCGCCTTCGTGGTGGGCCCTGACGGCAAGGCCCAACCCCGCACCCTGACCACCGCCGAGGCGATCGGCGACAAGTGGCTGGTGACCGACGGCCTGAAGCCCGGCGACAAGCTGATCGTGGAGGGCCTGCTGAAGGTCCAGCCCGGCGCCAAGGTGCACGCCGTCCCCGCCGGCTCGCCCGACAAGGCGCCCGCCGGCCCTGCTCCCGCGACGCCATCGGCGAGCGGCGGCTGAGCTAGGCCGCCATGTCCCGCTTCTTCATCGACCGGCCGATCTTCGCCTGGGTCATCGCCATCATCGTGATGCTGGCCGGCGCCCTGTCGATCTTCACCCTGCCGATCGCCCAGTACCCCAGCATCGCGCCCCCCTCGGTCTCGATCACCGCCATCTATCCGGGGGCCGACGCCGCCACCGTCACCAGCACCGTCACCCAGCCCATCGAGCAGCAGATGAAGGGGCTGGACCACCTGGAGTACATATCCTCCACCGGCGACAGCTCCGGCACCTCCACCATCACCCTGACCTTCGCCCAGGGCACCAACCCCGACATCGCCCAGGTCCAGGTGCAGAACAAGCTGCAGCTGGCCGAGCCCGTCCTGCCGCAGGAAGTGCAGCAGCAGGGCATCGTGGTGGCCAAGGCCACCAAGAACTTCCTGCTCGGCATGGCGGTCTATTCCACCACCGGCGCCCACAACAGCTCCGACCTCGCCGACCTGGTGAACAGCAAGCTGCTCGATCCGCTCAGCCGGGTGACCGGCGTCGGCGACACCACCCTGTTCGGCGCCCAATACGCCATGCGCATCTGGCTCGACCCCTACAAGCTGGACAATTACGGCCTGACCGTCGGCGACGTGAAGGCCGCCATCGTGGCCCAGAACGCCCAGATCGCCTCGGGCCAGCTCGGCCAGCTGCCCGTGGCCGGCGACCAGCAGCTGAACGCGGTGGTCACCAGCCAGTCGCGCCTGCAGACGCCTGAGCAGTTCGCCAACATCGTGCTGAAGACCAACACCGACGGCTCGTCGGTCTTCATCCATGACGTGGGCCACGTCGAGATGGGCCAGGACAGCTACACCCTCACCGCCCGCTTCAACGGCCACCCCGCCGGCGGCATGGGCATCAAGCTGTCGCCCGGCGCCAACGCGCTGAGCACCGCCAAGGCTGTAAAGGCCAAGGTGTACCAGATCGCCGCAGGCTTCCCGCCGGACGTGAAGGTGGCCTTCCCCTACGACACCACCCCCTTCGTCCAGCTCTCCATCGAGGACGTGGTGCGGACCCTGATCGAGGCCGTGATCCTGGTCTTCATCGTCATGTTCGTCTTCCTGCAGAACTGGCGGGCGACGCTGATCCCCACCATCGCGGTGCCGGTCGTGCTTCTTGGCACCTTCGGGGTGCTGGCGGCGCTGCACTACTCCATCAACACCCTGACCATGTTCGCCATGGTGCTGGCCATTGGCCTGCTCGTGGATGACGCCATCGTGGTGGTGGAGAACGTCGAGCGGATCATGGACGAGGAGGGACTGTCGCCGGTCGAGGCCACCCGCAAGTCCATGGCCGAGATCACCGGCGCCCTGATCGGCATCGTGCTGGTGCTCACCGCAGTCTTCCTGCCCATGGCCTTCTTCGGGGGTTCCACGGGGGTGATCTACCGCCAGTTCTCGGTGACCATCGTGTCGGCCATGATCCTCTCGATCTTCACCGCCCTGACCCTGACGCCGGCGCTCTGCGCCACCCTGCTGAAGCCGAACACGAAGGCGCATGGGCGCAAGAAGGGTTTCTTCGGCTGGTTCAACCGCAACTTCGACCGTGGGGTGAAGGACTACGAGGGCGCGCTGAAGTTCATCACCAAGGCCTGGATCCCGTTCGGGATCGTCTACCTGGCCATCATCGCGGTGATGGCGGCGCTGTTCCTGCACCTGCCCACGGGCTTCCTGCCGGACGAGGACCAGGGCGTGGCCTTCGTGCTGCTGCAGCTGCCGCCGGGCGCGGTCCTGTCGCGCACCGTCGATGCCGAAAAGGTGGTCGAGCACGAGTTCCTGGTGAACCAGAAGTCGGCGGTGAACGCGGTCTTCTGCATCGCCGGCTTCAGCTTCGCCGGCCAAAGCCAGAGCGCCGGCCAGTGCTTCGTGCTGTTCAAGCCCTTCGACCAGCGCCACGGCGCCGCCAACAAGGCCCAAGCCGTCGTCGCCCGGGCCAAGACCGCCTTCGGCGGCTACCGCGACGCCAAGATCCTCCCGCTTATCCCGCCCTCGGTGCAGGAACTCGGCAACGCCACGGGCTTCGACCTGGAGCTGGAGGACCAGGCGGGACTGGGCCACGAGGCCTTGGTCGGCGCCATGGGCCAACTGCTCGGCATGGCCGGCCAGGACCCGAGCCTCACCAGCGTGCGCCCCAACGGCCTACCCGACCAGCCGCAGCTGAAGATCGACATCGACCAGACCAAGGCCACAGCCCTCGGCCTGTCCATCGCCGACGTGAACGACACCATCGGCACGGCCTGGGGCTCGTCCTACGTCAACGACTTCACCGACCGCGGCCGGGTCAAGCACGTCTATGTCCAGGGCGACGCCCAGTTCCGCGCCAAGCCGGACGACCTGGACCAGTGGTACGTGCGGGGCTCCACCGGCGCCCTGACGCCCTTCTCCGCCTTCTCCTCCAGCCACTGGACACCTGGGGCGGCTCAGCTGCAGCGCTACAACGGGCAACCCGCGGAGGAAATCCAGGGGGAGCCGGCGAAGGGGGTCAGCTCCGGCGTCGCCCTGGACAAGATGGAAGCTTTGGTGAAGAAGCTGCCGTCAGGCTTCGGGTTCGAGTGGACCGGCCTGTCCTACGAGGAGCGCAACGCCGGCTCCCAGACCGGGCTGCTGTTCGGCCTGTCCTTCGTCGTGGTCTTCCTGTCGCTGGCGGCGCTGTACGAGAGCTGGTCGGTGCCGGTGGCGGTGCTGCTGGTGGTGCCGCTGGGCATCATCGGGGCGGTGCTGGCGGTGACGGTGCGGGGCCTGGCCAACGACGTCTTCTTCCAGGTCGGCCTGCTGACGACCATGGGGCTGGCGGCCAAGAACGCCATCCTGATCGTGGAGTTCGCCGAAGGGGCGATGCGGCAAGGCAAGAGTTCCATCGAGGCGGCCATCGAGGCCGGCAAGCTGCGCCTGCGCCCGATCCTGATGACCTCGCTCGCCTTCATCGTGGGCGTCTTCCCCCTGGCCATCTCCAACGGCGCAGGCTCGGGCGGACAGAACGACATCGGCACGGGCGTGGTGGGCGGCATGATCGGGGCGACGGTGCTGGCCATCTTCTTCGTGCCGCTGTTCTACGTGGTGGTCCGCAAGATCGCCCCCGGCAAGCCGCACAAGGACACGCCCGCGGACGAGGTCACCGACGCCAACGTGAAGGACGCCTGAGATGGCGGCGTCCCCCACCCGGCGACCTGTCCTGCGCGCGACGGTCCTCTCGGCGGCCCTGCTGGTCGGCGGCTGCATCAGCCTGGAGCCCAAGTACGTCCGCCCCGCGCCGCCCATCCCCGCCACCCTGCCCCAGGGTGCAGCCTACGGCGCACGCGAACCGGTGCAGGTCGCCGCGCCAGACCTAGCCTGGCGAGACTTCTTCACCGATCCCAAGCTGCGGGCGATCATCCAGCTCGCCCTGGACAACAACCGCGACCTGCGCGTGGCCATCCTGAACATCGCCGAGGCGCGCCAGCAGTATCGCATCCAGCGCGCAGGCCTGCTGCCCCACATCGACGCCGACGGCGCCGCCACCTACGAGCACGTGCCCGCCGCCCTGCTGGGCGCCACCACGGGCGCGGGCGCAACGGGAGGAACGGGTGTCGCTGGCGCGACCGGGGGGACGGGAACGACCGGCATCCCGACGACGACGGGCTCGAACGCCAACCAGAGCATCTTCATCCGCTACTATTCGGCGACGCTCGGCGTCAGCAATTACGAGCTGGACCTGTGGGGCCGGGTGCGCAGCCTGACCAAACAGGCGCTGGAGCAGTATCTCTCCACCGACGCCGCCAGGCGCGCCACCCAGATCAGCCTGATCTCCCAGGTGGCCACCGACTACGTCACCTACGCCGCCGACCTGGAGCGGCTGAACACCGCCAAGGCCACGGTGAAGGCCGACACGACCAGCCTGCAGCTCACCCAGGCCCGCTTCACCGGCGGGATCGCCTCGGAACTCGACGTACGCCAGGCCCAGACCGCCCTGGAACAGGCGCGCGGCGACGTGGCCACCTACACCACCACCCTGGCGCAGGACGCCAACGCCGAGACCCTGCTGGTGGGCGCGGCCATCCCGCCGGACCTGTTGCCCGGCCCGCTCGACGACAATTTCGCCACCCTCGCCGACCTGCCCGCAGGCGTCAGCTCCGAGGTGCTGCTGCGCCGCCCCGACGTGGAGGAGGCCGAGCACACCCTGCGCGCCTACAACGCCAACATCGGCGCGGCGCGGGCGGCCTTCTTCCCCACCATCCTGCTCACCGGGTCGGGGGGGACCACCAGCCTGACGCTGGCCAACCTGTTCGGCGCCGGCACGGGGCTGTGGAGCTTCACCCCCACCATCAGCCTGCCGATCTTCGACGCCGGCCAGAACGCCGCCAACCTGCGTCTCTCGAAAAATCAGCGCGACGTGGCCGTGGCCCAGTACGAGAAGGCGGTGCAGACCGCCTTCCGCGAGGTGTCCGACGCCCTGGCCCAGCGCGGCCAGGTCGGCGAGCTGGTGGCCGCCAACCAGGCCTACGCCTTCGCCACCGGCCGCACGCTCACCCTCTCCAACGCCCGCTACCAGCGCGGCAGCGACACCTACCTGAACACCCTCACCGCTCAGCTGAACACCTACACCGCCCAGCAGGCTCTGGTGACCGCGAGGCTGACGCGGGCGACCAACCTGATCGCGCTCTACCAGACGCTGGGCGGCGGAATGCGGTGAGCCCTTTTCTCTCTCCCCTTGAGGGGAGGGGTCAGGGT
>CAXUEN010000158.1:0-5825 GCA_964249945.1 uncultured Caulobacteraceae bacterium
GCCGGGCCGCGGCCAGCCCCGCGACCAACGCGTCCGCGCCGCCCGTCTCCACTGCGTCGGAGGGTGACGACCCTCTCGCTCCCGTCGCCGACCCGGAGCTGGAGCGCCATCGCCCCGGCCGGGCGGCGGAAGAGGCCGCGCCGGTCCACATCGATCCGAACGCGGTGATCCCGACCCAGCTGCAGGACCTTTACGGCTGCGCGACCGCAACGGCGGGCTCGCCGGGGTCCGGCCAGGCCGATACGTCGCCCTGCACCCCACCAGTCGCCGACCGCTGGCGGCTGGCCGGGAGCCTGGGCCTGGTCCACTCGCGCCTGATCGACCCGTACAACCAGAACGTCCTGAAGGGCGACATCCCGGTCTTCGGCACCCTGGACTGGTTCTTCATCGCCGGCCTGGTGTCCGACACGGTGCTGGAGCCCCGCTCCTTCCCGGTGCCCACGGGCGTGGCCACCAGCAACCGCGCCGGCCAGGACGACCCCTTCGGCAAGTCGGACTCGCTGCTGTTCAGCCAAACCTTCCTCGTGAGCGCCGAGGTCGTGCGGGGCTCCACCGCCTTCAAGCCGCAGGAACTCGATTTCAAGCTGACGCTGGGGTTCAACGTCAACTACGCCACCAGCCCCGAGCTGCAGGTGCTCAACGTCAAGTCCACCAAGGGCGACACCCGCCTGGACGGCTTCGTCGGCTTGCAGGAGGCCTTCGTCGAGAAGCACCTGCGCAACGTCTCGGACCGCTACGACTTCGACAGCCTGCGCGTGGGCATCCAGCCCTTCAACGCCGACTTCCGCGGCTTCCTGTTCCAGGACGACCAGCCGGGCATCCGCCTGTTCGGCGACCGCGACGGCAACCGCTGGCAGTACAACTTCGCGGTGTTCGACAGATTGGACAAAGACGCCAACTCCGGCCTGAACGACATCACCGATCCCAGGAAGGACTACGTCTTCGTCGCCAACCTGTACCGCCAGGACCTGCCGCGCCCGGGCTTCACCAGCCAAGTCGCCGCCGTCTACAACATGAACCGCGAGGGGAGCGAGTTCGCCTACGACACCAATGGCTTCCCCATCCGCCCCGCGCTGCTGGGCGACGGCAAGGGCCGCGACTACGACGTGGTCTATCTGGGCTATAACGGCGACGGCCGGTTCGGGCGGCTGAACCTGACGGTCTCGGCCTACTACGCCGTGGGCCAGGACCGGGACAACCAGATCAACGGACACGCCGGGAACGTCTCCGCCTACTTCCTGGCCGCCGAGCCGTCGATGGACTTTAGCTTCATCCGGGTGCGCGGCTCTGCTCTGTACGCCAGCGGCGACGGCAAGACCTCGGACAACCATGAGGGCGGCTTCGACGCCATCGAGGAGAACCCCGAGTTCGCCGGCGCTGACACCAGCTACTGGATCAGACAGGGTATCCCCTTCATCGGCGGCGGCCAGGCGGTGAGCCTAGTGGGGCGCAACGGCGTTCTGCCGGACCTTCGCACCTCCAAGGACGAGGGCCAGTCCAACTTCATCAACCCCGGCGTCCTGCTGCTGGGCTTTGGCGCCGACGCCGACATCCGGCCCGAGTGGCGGGTCTCGGCCAACGTCAACCACCTGGACTTCGCCGACACCAGCTCGCTGGAGTTCTTCCGCCACCAGGGCGACATCGGCGACGACATCGGCTGGGACCTGTCGGCCTCCACCATCTACCGCCCCTGGTTCAGCCAGAACATCGTGCTGCGCCTGTCCGGGGCGACGCTGATCCCCGGCGACGGGTTCAAGGCCCTGTTCGCCAACTCGCAGCGGCGAGACGCCTACTACTCCGTCCTGCTCAATGCCGTACTGACCTACTGAGGGGACGAAGGGTTTGGGGCGCATCATCGACAGGTTGGGCCGACACGGGGCGCGCCGCGTCTCGACGTTGCGCGTCTCGACGCTCCTCGTCGCCATGATGCTCGCGTTGCAGCTGTTCGGCGGCTGGTCGTTCGACGCACGCTCCGAGGACACCGAGAAACCCGAGATCGCGCGCCTGGCCGACTACAGCCGCGTGCGCGCCCCGCCGGCGTCCAAGAGCGAGACCCAGGATCAGGCCAACGCCAAGAGCGCTGGCTGCATGAGCTGCCACACCCAGGTGGACAGCATGACCATGCACCCGGAGGGGAACGTGGTGCTGGGCTGCACCGACTGCCACGGCGGCGACGCCTCGGTGCATGTGGGCAAGGGACTCGATCCCAAGTCCAAAGCCTATGCAGAGGCCCGCGACCAGGCTCACGTCCTGCCGCTCTATCCGAAGACTTGGGGCTATCCGAGCTCGGCCAATCCCAAGCAGTCCTACACCCTGCTCAACAAGGAAAGCCCGGAGTTCGTGCGATTCAAGAACCCCTCGGACTACCGGGCGGCGCGCGACGCCTGCGGCGCCTGCCACCTGGACGTGGTGCACGCCGGCGAGCGCTCGATCATGGCCACCGACGCCATGCTGCTGGGAGGCGCTAGCTACAACAACGGCATCCTGCCCTACAAGAACTACGTGCTCGGCGAGGGCTATACCAAGACCGGCGAGCCGGCGAAGATCCTCTCCCCCGGCGGCCCAGGTCCTATCGGCACAGTGACGGCCAAGCAGGCGGCGCGGGGTAACCTGCCGGCGCTCTCGCCCTTCCCCACTTGGCAGGTGACGCCGCCGGCCGACATCTTCCGGGTGTTCGAGCGGGGCGGCCGCACCATCGGCACCCAGTTCCCAGAGATCGGCAACCCCGACTCCAACGGCGAGCTGCAAAAGCTTGAGGAGCCCGGGCGGCCCGAGATCCGCCAGTCCAACCGCGGCCCTGGCACGGGCCTCCGCGTCGCCATCCCGCTGCTGAACATCCACAAGACTCGCCTGAACGACCCGCTGATGTGGTTCATGGGCACCAACGACCAGCCCGGCGACTACCGCACCTCCGGCTGCGGCGCCTGCCACGTCATCTACGCCAACGACCGGGCGCCTCGCGACAGCCTGATCTACGCCCAGTACGGCCGTGACGGCATGAGCCAGTCGGTGGACCCCACCATCCCGAGGAACGAGCCCGGGCACCCGCTGAAGCACGTGTTCACGCGCTCCATCCCGACCTCGACCTGCATGAGCTGCCACATGCACCAGCCGAACGTCTTCCTGAACAGCTACCTCGGCAACACCATGTGGGACTACGAGTCCGAAGCCCCGTCGATGTGGCCGAAGACGCAGAAGTACCCCACCATCGCCGAGCAGCGCACCATCCTGGACCGCAACCCCGAGGGCGCGGCGGTCCGCGGCAAGTGGGGCGACCTGAACTTCCTCAGGAACGTCGTCGACCTGAACCCGCAGCTCAAGGAGACCCAGTTCGCCGACTATCACGGCCACGGCTGGAACTTCCGCGGCATCTACAAGCGCGACCGCAAGGGCAACCTGCTCGACAAGGACGGCAAGATCATCTCGCCGGACGACCCGGAGAAGTGGAGGAAGCCCGGCGATCCCAAGTTCGAGCCCGTGGGCCAGAACCTCGGCAAGGCGGTGCACATGATGTCGGTGCACGCCGAGGTCGGGATGCAGTGCGCCGACTGCCACTTCGCCCAGGACAGCCACGGCAACGGCATGATGCAGGGCGAGGTCGCCAACGCGGTGGAGATCGGCTGCAAGGACTGCCACGGCACCGTGGACGCCTATCCGACGCTGCGCACCTCCAACGTCGACGCGCGCCCCGCCGGCGACGACCTCAGCGCGCTGCGCAACCCCGACGGCCAGCGCCGCTTCGAGTGGATCGAGAAGGACGGACGCAGGGTCCTCATCCAGCGCTCCATCGTCGATCCCAAGCTGCAATGGGAGGTGTCGCTGGTGAAGGACAGCGTCGATCCGACCAGCCCCAAGTACAACGTCAAATCCGCCCGGGCCAAGCTGATGAGCAGGATCGGCGACGGACCCAACGACTACCGCTGGGGGCTCGACGTGATCAAGTCGCAGCGCGCCCACGGCGACGACAACATGGAATGCTATACCTGCCACCTGTCGTGGACGACGTCCTGCGCCGGCTGCCACCTGCCGATCGAAGCCAACTGGAAGACCATCACCCACCACTACGAAGGTGAGGAGACGCGCAACTACGCCACCTACAACCCGCAGGTGGCGCGCGACGACATGTTCCAGCTCGGCCTCCACATGACCACCAAGGGTCACGAGGTGGCGCCGATCCGCTCCTCCTCGGCGCTGATCCTGTCCTCCACCAACATCAACCGCGACCGCATCTACGTGCAGCAGCCGCCGATCAGCGCCGCGGGCTTCTCATCGCAGGCCTTCGCGCCGCACTACCCCCACACCGAGCGGCGGATCGAGACCAAGACCTGCACCGACTGCCACGTCTCCAAGGCCGACGACAACAACGCCATCATGAGCCAGCTGCTCTTGCTGGGAACCAACTACGTCAATTTCGTCGGCATGCACGCCTGGGTCGGCGAGGACCATGCGGTGGAGGCGGTGCGGGTCACCGAGTACGGCGAGCCCCAGGCGGTGTTCGGCTCCTATCTGCAGAAGTACGCCTATCCGGACTACTACAAGCTCCACGTGGAGAAGAACCACCGCGAGCTGATCGACTGGACTCGCGGCGCACCCTTCGATCCCAAGCACCTGCTCTCGTCCGGCGAGACCTCGCTGCAGGAGGAGATCGCCAATCCTTCCGAACACGCCGGCGGCCCGGTCAACTGCATCCAGCTCCGCGGCGAGTACCTGTTCACCGCCTCGGGCCACGACGGCTTGCGCGTGTTCGACGTGGCGAGCATCGGCAACAAGGACATCTCGGAGCGCATCATCAGCGCGCCGGACTCGCCCTTCGGCCAGAACACCCACGTGGCCACGAAGAACGCCACCTGCGTGGTGCTGCCCACCAACCAGCCCATCGCGCCTAGCCGCAACACGCCGGCCATGCGGGCGGCGAACCAGGAACAGGCCTTCCACCCGATCTACAACTACGCCCTGGTGACGGACTCGGTTGAGGGCCTGATCCTGGTGGACGTGAACACGCTGAACGACCGCGAGCCCCGCAACAACTTCCTGCACCGGGCCGTCACCTGGAACCCGAACGGCGTACTGAACGGCGCCCGCCACGCCACGCTGGCCGGCCACGTGGCCTACATCGCCGCCGACGCCGGCTTGGTGACCGTGGATCTAAACGATCCCCTGCACCCGAAGCTCGCCTCGGTCACGCCCCTGAAGGACGTGCGCGCCAGCGCCATCCAGTTCCGCTACCTCTATGTCACCGACGCGGCGGGCGTGCAGGTGCTCGACGTCACCCACATGCTGAAGCCCGTGCAGGTCCCCGGCGCCACCTTCGCCCTGGCGGATGCGCGCAAGGTCTATCTCGCCCGGACCTACGCCTACGTGGCGGCCGGCGCCGACGGGCTGGTGATCCTGGACATCGAGAAGGCGGAGCAGCCCAAGCTCTACCAGCGCGTCACCCTGAACGGGCAGCTGAACGACGCCCGCGACGTGGTGATCGGCTCCACCAACGCCTCGCTGTTCGCCTACGTGGCCGACGGGCGGAACGGGCTGAAGGTGCTGCAGCTGACCAGCCCCGACAGCCAGCCCAACTTCTACGGCTTCTCGCCGGAACCCAAGCCCGAGCTGATCGCCTGGCGCCATACCCGCCACCCGGCGCTCGCCCTATCTAGGGGCCTTGAGCGGGACCGGGCGGTGGACGAGGGTGGCGGACAGGTGGCCATCTTCGGCCGCCTGGGCTCGCGCCCCTTCAACCGGGCCGAGATGGAGAAGCTGTTCATGACCAAGGGCGGCCAGGTCTACAAGGTCAGCGATACCCCCGAGGCCCAAGGCGGCGGCGGCGCCCAGAC
>CAXUEN010000159.1:0-5780 GCA_964249945.1 uncultured Caulobacteraceae bacterium
GCCGGAGGCTTCAGTCTTCGGCCGCGATCTTCACACGCAGGCCGTCCAGCTCCGGCTTGAAGGTGATCTGGCAGGAGAGGCGCGAGGTCTCGTTGCGATGGGACGAGGAGTCGAGCAGGTCGTTCTCGTCCAGGCTCATCGGCGGCAGCTTGTCGAAGAAGGCCGGATCGACGTGGACGTGGCAGGTGGCGCAACTGCAGCAGCCGCCGCAAAGCGCGACCAGTTCGTCGACGTCGCCGTTGCGGATCACCTCCATCACCGAGAGGCCCGGCTCACCCTCAAGCGCGCGCTCGTCCCCTTCGCGCGTCTCCACGAACAGTTTCGCCATAGTCCAGCTCCCAATAGTGTTCGGCGCGCCCGGATCGAACCGTCAGCCCACCACCTTGCCGTGCTCGAAGGAGAGCAGGCGCGCAAGCTCCTCCATGTCCGTCCCGATCAGCGCCTCGAAGCGGAACACGAACCGCGCCCGGCGCCGGGGATCGAGGGCCGCCCACGCCGCCCGGCGGTGGAGGCGGCCGTCACGCGCGCCAGCCTGTCGCCGCGGGAGCGATCGAGGACGCCGTGCGTCCGCTCTCCGTCCAGCGCGCGGCGGCCGCTCCATCGATAAGATGCTGGATGGTGCGCACCGTCTACCCACCCTTCTGCTTCGCCTGGGACCTAGCGGGCCACGCTCTGCACCGCCAGCGCATAATCGCGCAACGGCTTTGCAGACGGCGGCGCGCTCGCGGCGCCGCACCGCGCGCCTTCGCTAATCGCCAAGGCGATGCCTCCGCCGGCCGCCTTACTCTCGCTCCGCAAAATGCGGCAAGCTCGTTCCAGTGGAAGAAGACTGGCCGATAGCCGGCACGCGCCCGCATGGGAGGGCCTAAGATGACGATCGAACGGATTGAGGGCGACGTCGTCCAGACCTACGGCCAAGCCTATGACGACGTGGGCGCCACCGTCGTGCGCATCGACGCGCTGCGTGCGTTCCACGAGGTCGTGACCGAGCTAGGCGGCGATCCGGCGGCGCTCCTGGCCCGCTCGCAGATCGATACGGCGCTGCTCGGCAACCGGGATGCGGTCATCCCCTACCGCACCCTGGTGCACCTGCTGGAGCGTTGCGCGAGCGAGCTGCACTGCCCCGACTTCGGCCTGCGGCTCGCCGCGGCGCAGGGCGGCGCCAAGGTGCTGGGTCCGCTTGAAATCGCGATGAAGAACTCCTCCTCGCTCCGGTACGCCTTCCGCTATTGCTCGGAGCACATCCAGGCCTATAGCCCCGCGGCCCAGATCTGCCTGGAGCCGCAGCGCGGCACGAGCCGGAGCTTCTTGAGGTTCGAGATCCTGCTGGCCCACCTGCCGTTCCAGCGTCAGGCGGTGGAGCAGGCCCTGCTGCTGACCCAGCACGCAGCCCAGTCGATCAGCGCCGGCCAGGTGCGCGGATGCGAGGTCTGGTTCAGCCACGAGCCCCTGGCCTCGCCGGCCGTCTATCGCGCGCACTTCAACGCGATCGTCCGCTTCGACCAGTCCTCCAGCGGCATCTTCTTCCACGATCGTGAACTCGACCGGGCGATCGAGGACCCCGATCCCCAGCTCTACGAGCTGGCCACCACCTTCATCGACAGCCGTTTCCCTTCGGTGAAGGCGACCATGACGACCCGGGTCCGCTCGATCGTAGGCAGGCTGCTTCTGGAAGGCCACTGCACCAATGGCGACGTCGCCTCGGCGCTGGGCATGCACCCGAGAACGCTGCAGCGCCGCCTGCGCGAGGAGGGTGAGTCCTTTGAGACGATCAAGGACGGCGTGCGGCGCGACATAGCCCTGCGCTACCTGCGCCAGCCGGGCGTGCCGCTGATCCGGGTAGCCGAGATGCTCGGCTATTCGGAGGCCTCGGTGCTGTCGCGGAGCTGCTACAAGTGGTTCTCCACCTCGCCTCGCCAGCTGCGCAGCCGCCTGATCCAGGCCGCCTGACCCCTGGGGGGATGGGGCTGGTGGAGCCGCCCGCGTGGCTGCGTTTTCGAAAGATTCTGCGCGACCCGCCTTCATGCCGTCGCGGCCTGCCAAGGGCCGGTGGTGAACCCGAAGACGCGTCTTCGGGTTAGCAGCCCATGAGGTCATCACGGCGGCCGTCGCCGCCGACGTCGGTGTACTGAGCGATCGTCCTGCGTAGGCCCTCGCGGGCGAGCAGCGCCTCGACGCCCGTCGCGCTCACTTCAGGTCTTTGACCGGCTCCGGCCCCAGGCCGTCCTCGGCGTGAGGGTCCTGCATGAAGGCGCGCAGCCGACGATGGAAGTTGGAGATGGCGCGTTCCTGCACCGGACTGGTGCGGGCGCCGCGGAAGCCGCGGGACCGCAGGCCCTTTTGCACCCGCGGGATGTTGGCGAAGTCCTGCTTGTAGATCAGCGGGTAGTCGCCCTCCTCCGGGGTGGCGTAGAACTCGCGCTTCAGCGGCGGCTCCTTGCCGGGCGCGTAGCGTTCCAGCGACCAGGTATCCATCAGGCACTTCTCGGGATCGTCGCCGTGGGGTCGCATGCGGTACCACAACACCGCCTCAACGGCGGGATGGAGGAAGACGGTGTTGGGGAAGACGTGCCAGTCGAAGCCGGTCTCGGCCATGTATTCCGGCGTCAGGCCCTCCGGCCAGCCAACGCCCTCTTCGATGGCCTTCTGAAAGATGCCCGCCCCCCATTTGGTCAGCACGTCGATCGGGCTGGCGTCGGCGGGCAGCTCGCGCAGCTCCTGGATCGTGCGGAAGGCCCGCTCCGACTGCATGGCGCCGAGGTCTTCCTTGAACTGCTTGCCGTACTCGTAGAGGTATTCGCGGAAGTCCGGCTCCACCTCGTGCGGCGGCAGGCGCTCCGAGCGGCCGATGGGCAGCCCCGTCCCGTTATCGTAGCTGATCCAGCCGTGCCGCCCCATGCCGCGGCTGGTGGAATAGTCCTTGGTGTAGGCCAGCATCTGCTGGTGGGTGGTCTGGACGTGGTAGAATTCGGTGAAGGCCTCGATCACCGTCTTCCAGTTCGCCTCGACGATCGTGGTCTTGTACCAGGCGAAGCGGAGCTTATCGAACTCCATCAGGTCGCACTTGGACTTCATGGGCTCCAGGAAGGCCTCGAACGGCTGGCAGTCCGGGTCCATGTTGATCCAGACCCATCCGCCCCAGACGCCCACCTGCACGGCGGCGAGGTCGGCGTCGCCGGCCTGCAGGCACTGCCCCCAGTCGTGCCGGTCGACCACCTGGACGGACTTCCCGTCCAGCGCGAACCGCCAGCCGTGGAAGGAGCAGACGAACTGCTTCGTGTGGCCACAGCCGGTGGTTATCTGCGTCCCGCGGTGGGGGCAGCTGTTGTGGAACGCCTTGACGTCGTCTGGACCCGCCCCGCTGCGGACCACGATGATCGAGTCCTTAAGGATGTCGTAGGTGTAGAAGTCGCCGACCTTGGGGATCTCCTCCAGGCGGCACGTGATCTGCCAGACCTTGGGCCACAGATGCTCGGCCTCGGCATCGGCGAAGCCGCGGTCATAGAAGTCCAGCTTGGGGACGTAGTCGTCGCGGACGTCTGCGGGGGAGAAGGTGGAGGGGGCATCTCGAAACTCCCTGGCTGCCGGCGGCGATACGCGTGCGTCGGCAAGGACTAAGCGGGGACCGGCGTCTTGACCGGCGCCAGGCTGCGAACGGCCGCCTCGACCTCGGCCAGCGAGGGCAGGGAGGCGGTCTCGAGCGGCTGCGAGAACGGCACCGGCGCATACTTGGCGCCCAGCCGCTTCACCGGCGCGCGCAGGCTGTCGAACAGCCGCTCGTGGATCGCCGAGGATATCTCCGCCCCCACGCCGAACGCCTTCACCGCCTCGTGCACGACCACCGCTGCGCCGGTCTTCTTCACCGATGCCATGATGGTGTCGAGATCCAGCGGCGACACGGTGCGCAGATCCACGAGCTCGACCTCGATCCCCTCCCCGGCCAGCTTGTCGGCCAAGCCCTTGATCGACTGGACGATGCGGCCGTAGGCGACCACAGTGACATGGCCGCCTTCGCGCATGACGTTGGCCTTTCCGATGGGGATCTTCTTGCCGCGCTCCGGCGCCGGGCCGGGCGTGAACAAGGCGGGCAGGGTCTCGATGAAGATGCACGGATCAGGATCGTCGATGCACGACAGCATCAGGCCGTAGGCGTCCGCCGGGCACGACGGCAGCACCACCTTCAGCCCTGCGGTGTGGGCGAACCACGCCTCCAGGTAGTCGGAGTGCTGGCCGCCGTTGGAGACGCCCGCACCCGTCATGGTGCGGATCACGATCGGCACGCTGGTCTGGCCGCCGGACATGAAGCGCAGCTTGGCCGCGTGGTTCACGATCATGTCCGACGCGACGGTGAAGAAGTTCATCAGCATGACCTCCGCCACCGGCTTGAAGCCGATCATCGCCGCGCCGATGGCGGCGCCCACGATCGCCTGCTCCGAGATCGGCGTGGACTTTACCCGATCGGTGCCGAAGCGGGTCGAAAGGCCCGCCGTGACGCCGCAAACCCCGCCGCCCTCCTTGTCGGCGATGTCCTCGCCGAGCAGCAGCACCGTCTCGTCGGCTTCCATCGCGTCGGCCAGGGCGGCGTTGACCGCCTGGACCAGGGTCATCTTCTCGGTCATTCGACCACCTCATATTCGTACACGTCGCGGCGGACCTCGATCGCCTCCGGGAAGGGGCTGGCCAGGGCGTACTGCAGCGCGGCCTCGATCTCCTTGGCATGGCCGGCCTCGATGTCGGCCAGTTCCTGCTCGGTGGCGTGGCCGCCGTCCAGCAGGAAGCTGCGGTAGAAGGGATAAGGATCGTCCTTCAGATGGCCCTCCTTCTCGCCGGGGTCCATGTACTTGTCGTCGTCGCCGAACACGTGGCCGAAGAAGCGGAAGGTCATCGCCTCGATCAGGGTCGGACCGCCGCCGGAGCGGGCCCGCTCGATGGCGGTCTTGGCGGCCTCGTACATCTCCAGCGGGTTGTTCCCGTTCACCCGAATGCCCGGCATGGTGTAGCTGTCCGCCCGCTTGGCGATCTCGTCGATGGCGGTGCAGTCCTCGGTCTTGGTGTGCTCGGCATAGCCGTTGTTGGAGCAGACGAACACCACCGGCAGCTTCCAGATGGAGGCGAGGTTCAGGCTCTCGTGGAAGGCGCCGATGTTGGAGGCCCCGTCCCCGAAGTAGGCCACCGTCACCGCGTCGTTGCCCTTGAGCTTGGAGCCCCAGGCCAGCCCGTTGGCGATCGGCATGGTCGAGCCGACGATGCCCGTGGTCACCATCACCCCGCTCTCGGGGTGGGTGATGTGCATCGGGCCGCCCTTGCCCTTGCAGGTGCCCGTCGCCCGCCCCGCCAGCTCGGCCCACAGCTTGTCCACCGGACAGCCCTTGGCCAGCGAGTCGTGGGTGCCGCGGTAGATGGTGCAGATGAAGTCGCTGTCCCTAAGCAGGGTCGAGATCGCCGAGGGAATGGCCTCCTGCCCCCGAACGGAATAGTACGGCATGACGAGGCGGCCGGACTTGATGACCGCCCGCATCCTCTCGTCATTCTGCTTCAGCAGCGACATCTTGGTGAAGATGTCGAGCATCGTCTCCTTAGGCGGCAAATCCACCGACGGTCGCTCCTAAAACGGCTGGCGCACACGAACCCACCGCTCGCAAACTGCCGATCGTCGCTCGAACAATCTTGATGGAGAGCGACAATTTTCTCGGAGGGCCCGCTTCAAGGCTCCAACGTCCGGCCTCCCCGGCCAGCCTACGTCACCCGGACGACGCTTAGCGTCGACGATACCCGCGCGG
>CAXUEN010000160.1:0-5769 GCA_964249945.1 uncultured Caulobacteraceae bacterium
GCGCCCCCCCGCCCGCCCGCGCCGCCGCGCATGTTCTGCCGGCTCAGACCACCTCGATCCGGTGCTCGACCTGGGACACCGCAGCCAAGCTCGCCAGCCGCTTCTTGGTCTGCTCGCCGAGCGTCAGGTCCTGAGCGTCGGGCTTAACGCTGAGCGAAAGGCCGCGCCTGTCCAGGTCCAGGTGGGACTGGAAGAGCAGGTTGGCGCTGCGGCCGGACAGGTCGCAGCCGAGCCGCATCGCCGCGCCGAGCGCGCGTGCGCGCCGTACCCGCTCGGGCGTCAGCAGCTTCTCCAGGCGCGGATTGGCGGACTGGGAGGCGGTGAAACGGGCGAAGACCGACGCGGCCAGGTAGGCCCGCTCGGCATGCGTCTGACCCGGGGTGGGCGCGCGCAGCACCTGATCAAAGGCGAGGTCGGCGCGATGGTCGGGATGCAGCCGCGCACCCATGTCGGCCAGCCGACAGGCGGCCGCCATCAGCACGCCATCGCGGCCAGGCTCGAATAGCGGTGCCAGGGTGGACCACATGGGCTCCAGCCAAGCCTGCAGCACCGGCCCGAGGTGCTCGGCGGCGCCCTGGCGGGCGCCGATGGCCGCGCACCCCTCAACCAGGGGGTCACGGTGACGCACTTCGGCAGGGATGGCGTCCAGCAGCAGGCCCTCGCGAAGGCCGAAGGCGGAAAACGAGATGCGCTCGACGCTCAGGGCCTCGACTATCGCCTCCAGCACCAGGGCGGCGTAGGGCAGCGTCTCGGCCCGCTTCCGGGTGACGCCCGGCATCCGCTCCAGTGACGCACGCGACTGCTGGGCGACGAAGCGGGCGGCCTCCAGGGCCTCTCGCCCGGTCATCTCGTACTGGTGCACGATCCGCAGGGGGTAGCGGGTAGCGTCCATGTGGATCAGGGCGATGTTGCGCCAGGCGCCGCCGACCGCGTGCAGGCAGCCGGCCGAATAGGCGTCCCTGGCTTCGGCGCCGGACCCGAGCGCCAGCGGGCCCAGCGGCAGGGTCACGCCCGCGCCGGGCCGCCCGTCCGCTATGCGCACCAGCTCGAGGCTCGATCCGCCCAGATCGCCCACCACGCCCTGGGCCTGCGGCTGGCCGGCTATGACGCCGAGCGCGGAAAAATGCGCTTCCTCTTCGCCCGAGAGCACGCGGATGACCAGCCCGGTCTCCGCACGCACCCGCTCCACGAAGGCGCCGCC
Organism: uncultured Caulobacteraceae bacterium; assembly: GCA_964249945.1. Taxonomy (GTDB): domain Bacteria; phylum Pseudomonadota; class Alphaproteobacteria; order Caulobacterales; family Caulobacteraceae; genus CAHJWH01. The sequence goes on from CAXUEN010000160.1 coordinate 1,202, forward strand.
ATCGCCGGCCTCACGCACGGCCGCGGTGGCGGCGCAGAAGATCTCGGCGGGCGCGGCGCCGTCGAGCACGGCGCGGAACCGGCGGAGCGCCGCCATGGCGGCCTTCACGCCTTCAGGCGCCAGCCAGCCGGTCTGGGCCAAGTCGCGGCCGAGGCCGGCCAGCACCTTTTCGTTGTAGACCTGCCAGATCGCCCTGCCCTCCAGCCGGTAGAGCACGAGGCGGACGGAATTCGATCCGACGTCGATAACGGCCACGTCCCGCTGGGTGCGGTTTTCCGGGTAGGTCACGAGTAGACCTCGGAAGTCGATCTCGGAGCTTTCAGGAGCGTCCCCTCCCACCTGGTCTCAGGATGAGGGCGAAGGCGGCGGCGCGCAGGCCGAAAAGGCCCGGGCGCGCCTAACGCCGCGGCCCGACGTGGTCGAAGGCCCGCGGAAGGATCTTACCGTTCTTGCCGCGGCCCGAGAGGCTCGGATTGGTCATGAAGTAGTCGTGGGCGGAAAAGGGCTTGCGCACGCCGGCGGTATCGTAGCGCCGGTAGGTGCCGTCAGATCGCAGCGTCCAGGTCTGGGCCTCATCGTTCAGATTGGCGACCATGATCTGGTTCAACACTTGCTGGTGGACGGTGGGCGTCTCTACGGGCACGAGCGTCTCGATGCGGCGATCCAGATTGCGGGGCATCCAGTCGGCCGAAGAGACGAAGACCCTGGCCTGCGCGCTCGGCATCGGCCTGCCGTTGGCGAAGCAGACAATGCGGCCGTGCTCCAGGAAGCGCCCGACGATGCTTTTGACGTGGATGTTCTCCGACAGGCCCGGCACCCCTGGCCGAAGGCAGCAGATGCCCCGGACCACCAAGTCGATGCGCACCCCTTCCTGGCTGGCGACATAGAGGGCGTCGATGATCTCGCGGTCCACCAGCGAGTTCATCTTCGCCCAGATCACCGCGGGTTTGCCGCACCTGGCGTTCTCCGCCTCGGCGGCGATCTGGGCCAGCAGCGAGGCCTTCAGGCTAACTGGCGAGATGGCCAGCTTCTCCAGCCCCTCGGGGCGGGCGTAGCCGGTGATGAAGTTGAACACCTTGCTGGCGTCGCGCGCCATGGCCGGGTCGCAGGTGAACAGCGACAGGTCGGTGTAGATGCGCGCGGTGATGGGATGATAGTTGCCGGTGCCGAAGTGGCAGTAGGTGCGCAAGGCCTCGCCTTCCCGCCGCACCACGATCGAGATCTTGGCGTGAGTCTTGTACTCGATGAAGCCGAAGACCACGTGAACACCCGCCCGCTCAAGGTCACGCGCCCATTTCAAGTTGTTGGCCTCGTCGAAACGGGCCTTGATCTCCACCAGGGCGGTGACGTTTTTGCCCCGGTCGGCGGCGTCGATCAGGGCGGCGACGATGGGGCTGTCCTGACTGGTGCGATAGAGTGTCTGCTTGATGGCCAGCACGTTGGGGTCCGCGGCGGCCTGGCGCAGGAACTGCACCACCACGTCGAAGCTCTCGTACGGATGATGGACCAGGATGTCCTTCTCGGTGATGGCCGCGAAACAGTCGCCGCCGTGCTCCAGCACGCGCTCCGGAAATCGCGGCTCATAGGGGTGGAACTTCAGGTCGGCGCGACCGGCGGGGATGAGCTCCGAGAGCTGTGACAGGCCCAGCAGACCCTCGGCGACCACCACCTCTTCGGGATGGCACTGCAGGTTGCGCAGGATCAGGTCCTGTAGCTCCTGAGGCATGGAGGCCTCCAGGGCGATGCGGACGACCGAGCCCCGGCGACGCTGGCGCAGGAGCGCCTCGAACTCACGCACCAGGTCCTCGGCCTCCTCCTCCAGCTCCACGTCGCTGTCTCGGATGATCTGGAACACCCCTTGCGCCTGCACCTCGCATTCGGGGAACAGCCGGTCGAGGAACAAGGCGACCAGGGTCTCCAGCGGCACGAAGCGGCGATCGCCGCGGGGCGACTTGCGAGCCTCGGCCGTCTTCAGCTGCCAGAAGCGCCGCACCTGGTTCGGCATGGGTACGAGAGCGAAGAAGATTTTGCCATCCGTGGCCCGTTTCAGCTTCAGCGCCAGGGCGAAGGCCAGGTTCGGCAGGAAGGGGAAAGGGTGGGCCGGATCGATGGCCAGCGGCGTGAGGACCGGGAACAGCTGGCTGGAGAAGACCTGCTCGAGCCCTGTGCGGTCCGCGGGCGTGACACCGCCCAGCTCCACCACGTGCAGCTTCTCGCGGGCGAGTTCGCCGCGGAGGGTGCGCCAGATGCGGCTCTGAGCGCCCATCAGCTCAGTGGCGGCGGCGCTGACGCGGGTGAGCTGTTCGGCGGGGGTGAGGCCATCCTGGCTCACCACCCGCACCCCTTCGCGCACCTGGCCCTTCAGACCGGCGATGCGCACCATGTAGAACTCGTCCAGGTTGCTGGCCGAGATGGACAGGAAACGCAGCCGCTCTAGGATAGGGTGGCGCCGGTTTTCGCTCTCCTCGAGCACCCGCTCGTTGAAGCGCAGCCACGAGAGTTCCCGGTTGAAGAAGCGCTCGGTGGAGTTCAGCAGCGCCACGTCGAGCCGGGGCTCCGCCGATTTCGGCGCGGGCGGAGCAGGCGCCGCTTCGGGCTCCAGGTGGACGATCTCGCTCATATCCAAAGTATCTACGCCGCTTGACGCGACCCTTTCATGAACCGTCTCACTCCGCAGCCTCGAACGCCTCGTCGCCGAGCACCAGGCGCGCCAAGCTGCGTGAGATCCCGCGCCCCGCATCCTGGGCCGCCTCGTCCAGACGCGCCACCACCGACTGTGCGCTTTGAGCGGAGCGCTCGATGCGGCGAACGAGATAGGCGAGAAGCTCCGCGCTCGGACGGATGTTCCGCTCGAAGAAGAACTTGTCGAGCATGGCGCCCAGCACGGTGTCGTCCGGCTCCTCGATCCGGGCCGTCGGCAGGGCGTTCAGGCGCGAGCGCAGGTCCGGCAGCTTCGCCGCCCACTGGCTCGGCGCGACGCGCGAGGTGAGCAACAGGCCGCCGCCGGGGCGCGCCGACAGGTTCAGCAGATGGAACAAGGTCTCGTCGGCCAGGCGGCCGTCGGCGTCCTCCACCAGAACGGGACCTTCGCCGACCCCCTCGACGCCGTCCCCGGCGACTCCGGCCGCCACCACGCGCGCGCTCCAGATGGTCGCCAAGTGGGTCTTGCCCGAGCCCGGCGGCCCGATCAGGGCCAAGGCGCCCCCGCGCCAATCGGGCCAGCCGTCGAGCGTGGCGACGGCGAAGGCGTTGGACTCGGAGACAACGAAGGTGGCCCGGCCCAGGTCGGGGTCACGTTCGAGGCTCAGGCGCAGCTGAGCCGACACCAGCGGATCGCGACATTGAACATAGCTGGAGCTTAACAGACCCTGTCCGCAGCGTCACCCGCATTGGAGCGGCGCTTGACATCGAGGGGGGCGCGTGGCCCTTGCCCGCCTTCGTCCTCCGACCCGCCTCGGCCGCCCAGCCCTAGTCCGAGGCCGCCGAAAGCGCTTTCCATGCACGCCTATCGTTCCGACACCTGCGGCGCGCTCCGCGCCTCCGACGTGGGGCGCAGCGTCCGCCTGTCTGGCTGGGTGCACAGGAAGCGCGACCATGGCGGGCTGGTGTTCGTCGACCTGCGCGACCACTACGGCGTCACCCAGCTGGTGCTCTCGCCCACCACGCCTGGTTTCGCCGCCGCCGAGCGCACCCGGGCCGAGAGCGTGATCCGCGTCGACGGCGAGGTGCTGGGGCGCACGCCCGGAACGGTGAACCCCAACCTGCCCACCGGCGAGGTCGAGATCAGGGTCGCCGCCTTCGAGGTGCTGTCCGAGGCGGCCGAGCTGCCCTTGCCCGTGTTCGGAGAGCCGGACTATCCGGAGGAGCTGCGGCTGAAGTACCGCTACCTCGACCTCCGCCGCGAAACCCTGCATCAAAGCATCGTGCTGCGCTCGCAGGTGATCGCAAGTCTGCGCCGTCGGATGATCGACCAGGGCTTCACCGAGTTCCAGACGCCGATCCTCACCGCCTCCAGCCCTGAGGGCGCGCGCGACTACCTGGTGCCGTCGCGGCTGTATCCGGGCCAGTTCTACGCCCTGCCCCAGGCGCCGCAGCAGTTCAAGCAGCTGCTGATGGTCTCGGGCTTCGACCGCTACTTCCAAATCGCGCCCTGCTTCCGCGACGAGGCGGCGCGCGCCGACCGCTCTCCGGGCGAGTTCTACCAGCTGGACATGGAGATGAGCTTCGTCACCCAAGACGACGTGTTCGCCGCGATCGAGCCGGTGATGCGCGGCGTCTTCGAGGAGTTCGGCGCCGGCAAGCGCGCCACCTCCGCCCCCTTCCCGCACATCCCCTTCCGCGAGGCGATCCGCAGATACGGCTCCGACAAGCCGGACCTGCGCAACCCCATCGAGATGCAGGAGGTGTCCGAGCACTTCCGCGGCGGCGGCTTCGGCGTCTTCGCCCGCATCCTGGAAAACCCGAAGGCGCAGATTTGGGCGATCCCGGCGCCCGGCGGCGGCTCCCGCGCCTACTGCGACCGCATGAACGACTGGGCCAAGGGCGAGGACCAGCCGGGACTGGCCTAC
>CAXUEN010000161.1:0-5763 GCA_964249945.1 uncultured Caulobacteraceae bacterium
TCGCCTACACCATCAAGGGCTACGGCCTGCCCTTCGCCGGGCACAAGGACAACCATTCCGGCCTGATGAACCCCACCCAGGCCCACGCACTGCGGGACTCGCTCGGCATCCCGGAAGGCGAGGAGTGGGCGCCCTTCGCAGGCCTTGGCGCTAATGCGGCGGCCTCCCTCCAGGCGTTCATGGAGGCCGCACCCTGGGTGTCAGGGCGAACCCACGCGGCGCGCATGCCCGAGCCAGTAGCGCTCCGCGACCGGCTGCCCACGCCGGAAGGCGCCGAGCAGTCCACCCAGACCGCCTTCGGCCGTATCCTGCTGGAGATCGCCAAGACAGGCGGCCCGCTCTCCGACGCCATCGTCACCACCTCGCCGGACGTCACCGTCTCCACCAACCTGGGCGCCTGGGTGAACCAGAAGGGTCTATTCCGCCACGCAGAACTCAAGGACGTGTTCCGCGCGGCCAAGATCCCGTCCGCCCAGCACTGGTCCGGCGGCGGCTCGGGCCAGCACATCGAACTCGGCATCGCCGAGCACAACCTTTTCCTGTTGCTCGCGGCGCTGGGGCTTTCGGGGCCGACCTTCGGCAGCCGGCTCCTGCCTATCGGCACCGTCTACGACCCCTTCATCGCGCGGGGCCTCGATGCGCTGAACTACGGCTGCTACCAGAACGCCCGCTTCATGCTGGTGGCCACGCCTTCGGGCGTCACCCTAGGACCGGAAGGCGGCGCGCACCAGTCGATCAACCCGCCCCTGATCGGCATGGGCCAGCCGGGCCTGACCTATTTCGAGCCGGCGTTCGTGGACGAACTTACGGCGATCATGCAGTGGTCCTTCGAGCACATGCAGGCTGAGGACGGCGGCTCGGTCTATCTGCGCCTGACCACCCGTGCGCTGATCCAGCCCGAGCGTCCCACCGGCGCCTGGGAGGCTGACGCCCTTCGCGGCGGCTACTGGCTCCGTTCGCCGGGGGAGGGGAGTCGGGCCGCCATCGCCTACGTCGGCGCCATCGCGCCGGAGGTGTTGGACGCTTTCGAGCAGATGCAAGACGATATCCCGGGCCTCGGCCTGCTGGCCGTCACATCGCCCGACCTCCTGCACCGGGGCTGGAGCGCAGCGCGGGCCGCGCGCTGGGCCGGCGAGCCGTCGGGACCCAGTCACGTGGAGACCCTGCTCGGCGTCTTGTCGCCGCAGGCCGGGCTGGTGACGGTGGTGGATGGCTCACCTTCCGCCCTGTCCTGGCTCGGGGCGGTCAAGGGCATGCGGGTCAGCCCGCTAGGCGTGGACCGTTTCGGCCAGACGGGCGATCTACCGGACCTCTACAAAGCTTACCGGTTGGACAGCGACGCCATCGTAGAAGCCGCCGCCGACCTGTTCCTGGAGAGCTGAGATGCCGATCGAAGTCGCCATGCCGGCCCTGTCGCCGACCATGGAGGCGGGCACGCTGGCCCGCTGGCTGGTCAAGGAAGGCGACGTGGTCTCCGCCGGCGCCCTGCTGGCCGAGGTGGAGACCGACAAGGCGACCATGGAGCTCGAGGCCGCCGAAGGGGGGGTCATCACCCGACTCCTCGTCCCGGAAGGGACAGAGGACGTGCGCGTCGGCTCACCCGTCGCCCTGATGGCGTCAGCCGGGGAGGGCGCCCCGCCGCGAGTTCCCTCGCCGAACTCCACCGCCCCTCCTGAGGCGGCCGCTCCGCCGCCGGTCTCGGCTATTAAGGCCGCGCCGATTGCTGCGTCCCTGGTCAGGCCGGCCGAGCCGTCAACGGTTCTCAGGGCTTCTCCGCTGGCCAGGCGCATGGCCGAGGCAATGGGACTGGATATGTCCGGTCTGAAGGGATCGGGGCCGCGGGGCAAGATCGTGGCCGCCGACATCGGCCTGCCGCCGCGCGCCGAGGTCCTGACGCCGACGTCGGCATCGATCGCCTTCGCTCCACCGGCCCCGGTCGCCGCGTGGGTGGAGGCGCCGCCGCCCGCCGCCCCGCACCGGTCGGTGAAACTGAGCGGGATGCGCAAGACCATCGCGCGCCGCCTCACCGAGGCCAAGCAGACGGTGCCCCACTTCTATCTCGGTATCGACATCCGCATGGACGCGGTCCTCGCCTTACGGGCGGAGCTGAACGCGAGCGTCGACGAGGGCGGTGTGAAGGTCTCCTTGAACGACCTGATGATCAAGGCGCTAGCCACCGCCCTGGAGCAGACCCCGGACGCCAACGTCCAGTTCGCCGGCGACCGCCTTCTACAGTTCGACCGGGTGGACGTGTCGCTGGCGGTGGCCGTACCGGGCGGTCTGGTGACTCCGGTGATCCAGGACGCTGGTGGAAAGCGGCTAACCCGCATCGCGGCGGAAGCCAAGGCGCTCGCCGAGCGGGCGCGGGAGGGCAGGCTGGCGCCGGAGGACTACGAGGGCGGCACCGTATCCCTCTCCAACCTCGGCATGTTCGGGGTGACCCAGATGACGCCGGTGATCAATCCGCCTCAGGCGCTTATCCTCGGCATCCCCGCGGCGAGCGAGCGGCCCTGGTCGCGCGATGGCGAGATCGTCTCGGCCAAGGTCATGACCGCCAGCGCCAGCTTCGACCATCGCGCCATCGACGGCGCGACCGGCGCCGCCTTCCTGGCCCGCTTCAGGCAGCTTGTGGAGCGCCCGCTCACCATCGTCATCTGAGCAGCGCCGCCTTCGTAGAGGGGAGAGGCGCTTCAGGACCGCGCAGGTTCGGGGCGCCGCGTGCGCGCCGTCGGAACGCGCGGTTCGGGCCTGGAGCGTGCGAAAACGGAGGAGACGCGAGACGACCGGGACCGCTTGACGCCTGGACCGAGGCCGCTTGGTTCGTTCGCCTCCACGTAGGCCTGCAGGTGGGTCTTCAAGCTTTGCACGACATCGGTCCCGAGCGTCTCGGCCATGCGCCGTTCGGCCTCGGCCACGCCTTCACGGAAGCGTTCAAGCATCAGCAGGCCAGCGGGCGTGAAGGCTACGATCTTAACGCGGCGGTCGTACGGGTCGGGGCGGCGGACCACCACGCCGAACCGCTCGGCTTTGTCCACCAGCTCCTGCATGCTTTGCTTAGCGATGCACGCGCGAGCGGCCAGCTCGGTCAGGGGCGTGCCGTCGAGGTCGAGATTGCGGAAGAGGGCGAGCTGCACGGGCGTGACCCAGGCGAACTCGCCCTGTTGCACGGTGCGCAGCACCTCCCGCTCGAACACGGCCGAGGCGAAGGAGAGCGCCCGGCCAACGTTCTCGATACGCCAGCTCGCCTCCCGATCCGACATTGCCCCTCCGTTCCGTTGCAGACCCTAACGAGCCGGGGCCGCGACGGTCAAATGAGGCTTTAGATGGGCAGGGGCATGCGGCCGCGGGTGATCGTGGTCAGCTGGATTTCGGTGAAGTCCTCCACCGCGTAGCGGCCGGACCGGCCCCAGCCGCTGTCCTTCACCCCGCCGTTCGGCAGAGAGGGCTCGCTGGCCATGGTGGGACCGTTGATGTGCACCATGCCGCAGTTGAAGCGCTGGGCCAGCTCGAGCCCGCGGTCCTGGTCGCCGGTCACGATCCCTGAGCAGAGGCCATAGTGGGTGTCCGAGGCTGCGGTCAGAGCCGCCTCCGCGCTCGCCGCCGCCTCCACCACCATTACCGGACCGAAGGTCTCCTCCCGGTTGATGGGCGCGTCGGCGGGAACGTGGGTCAGGATGGTCGGGGGGTAGATCGGCCCCGCGGCCTCGCCGCCGGTCACCAGGGTGGCGCCGCGCGCGACCGCGTCCTTCACCGAGGCGTCCACCGCCTTCACCGCTCGATCGTGGATCAGCGGGCCGATGAAGACGCCGGGCGTGGTGGGGTCGCCGGCCTTGAGCGTGCGGGCCTTGGCCGCCAGCCGCTCCACGAAGGCGTCGTGCAGAGGCTGTTCCACCAGGATTTTCCGGGCGTTCATGCAAATCTGGCCCTGGTGGAAGAAGCCGGAGAAGGTGGCGAGGTCCACCGCCAGATCGAGGTCGGCGTCTTTGAGCACCAGGAGCGGGTTGTAGCCGCCGAGCTCCAGGACGATGCGCTTCAGCGACTGGCCCGCGCGCCCCGCCAGCATGCGCCCGATGGCCGAGGAGCCGGTGAAGTTGATGCTGCGCACCTCCGGCCGCTCGAAGAACACCTCCGTCACCGCCTCGTGCTCGCCCGGCGCATGGGTGACCACGTTCATGACGCCCGGCGGGAAGCCCGCCTCGTCCAGCACCTCGGCCAGCAGCAGGCCCGCGGAGATCGGCGCGAACTCCGACGGCTTCAGCACGACGGTGTTGCCGAACACCATGGGCAGCACGACCGTGCGCCAGGCCAGGCTGAACGAGCCGTTCCAGGGCGAGAAGCCGGCGACGACGCCGAGCGGCTTCCGCACCGCCATGGCGAAGCGGCCGGGCACGTCGCTCGCCAGCACGTCGCCCATAGGCAGGTAGCCCCAGCCCGCCGCCTGTCGCAGCATGTCGATGGACCAGCGGATCAGGAAGCCGCTGAAGGCCGCTCCCGCGCCCGTCTCCAGGGCCATGGTGGTGGTGAACTCCTTGGCGCGGCGCTCCACGATGTCGGCGGCCTTGAGGAACAGCATCTGGCGCTGGCGGGGGATCATGTCGGCCCATGCGGGGAAGGCCGCAGCGGCGGCGTCCACGGCGGCCTGCGCTTCCGCCCGGCCGCCCGCCGCGATTTCCGCATAGAGCGAGCCGTCGAAGGGATTGTAGTCGGCGAAGCTGCGGCCGCCCGTCTCTGTCCAGCGGCCGTTGATATAGTGTGTCGTGCGCCCGGTCGCCTGACGGATCGGCGTCATGTCGTTCATTACTCTCTCCCCTTGATCTTGTCGCCGACGGAGCATGCAGCGAGGCTTAGGGCGAAGTCGCTGGGACCGGCCGATTGACACCGTCAGGTTGTCTGACTATTCCCGGTAGGCGGATTATGCAACACGGCGCGACAGCGACGCCGTGAGCGGGGAGGCCGAGGTGGTTCCAGTCTTGCCCCTGCCGCGTCTCCTGTTCGGCGCCGGCGCCCTGTCCGGCCTGCCCGGCGAGCTGGCGCTGCTCGGCGTGCGCCGGCCGCTCCTGCTCAGCGACCGCGGGCTGGAGAGGGCGGGCGCGGTGAGCGCCGCGCTGAAGGTCCTGCCGGAGGACGCAGCCACACACCTCGACACGCCCGAAAACCCGACCGTAGGGGGAACGGACGCCGCCTATGCCGACTATCGGGCGGGAGCTTGCGACGGAGTGGTGGCGCTCGGCGGCGGCTCGGTCATCGATACCGCCAAGGTCCTGGCTGCGCTCGCCGGGACCGGCCACGAGAACTCCGTCGAGCTGCTCGGCCATCCGGAGCGGATCACGCGCGGCACGGTTCCGCTGATCGCCGTTCCCACCACGGTCGGCACGGGCAGCGAGAGCTCGCCCGTTTCAGCCCTGCACACCGAAGCAAGGGGGCCGGCGGTCGGAACGCGCAGTCCCTACCTCGTGCCGCGTGTGGCGATCTGCGATCCGGATCTGGTGCGCACCCTGCCGCGTCGGCTGATCGCAGCCACGGGGATCGACGCGCTCTCCCATTGCATGGAGGGCTTCTTCGCCGAACCTGCCAACCCGGTGATCGACGCCCTGGCGCTGGACGGGATCGCGCGGGTGTTCGCCGACATCCGCTCCGCGCTGGAGCCGCAGGGAGACGCGGCCCGCGCCTCGCTGATGGCGGCGGCCTTCGCGGGCGGGGCGGCCATCCACAAGGGTCTCGGGCCCGCCCACGCCATAGCCCTGGTCTGCGGCGACCAGGACC
>CAXUEN010000162.1:0-5719 GCA_964249945.1 uncultured Caulobacteraceae bacterium
ACCGCATCCCGAACCACTACGCCCATCGACCTCACCTCTTCCGTTCCGCGACCAACTCGGCGCGTCACCTCGCAGGTCCAGGCGGAGGCGGCGATTGGGCCGAGGCGCCCTCGACCCTTGAGGCCGGCAGTCCAACCCCGCCCGCTTCCTGGGCGAGGATCTGCAGGGAAGGGGTGATCTCCCGGGCGAGGACCAAGCAAGTCTTATCCTGCCCACGACTTCATCGCAGACGTCGTGCTTCGCCAATCTGGACCGGACGCCGCCTGGCGTCGGGCGGGCGCTGTTACTGGGCGGGGACCGGAACCGCCGCCTTCAGGCCGACACCAGCAACTGCTCCCAGGCGTCCTTGGCCTGGGATTGCATGTCGATGCGCCCGGGCTCGATCTCCAGCCCCCGCTCAAAGGCCCACAGGGCCCGGGCGATGTCTGCGGTCCGCAGATGGAAGTTGCCAAGCAGCGAGAAGGTCTGGGCGTTGGGGGCGGCGTCGGACGCGCAGGCTTCCAGCGCCGCGATCGCCTCCGCCCGCCGACCCTGCCGCTCATAGACCTCCGCCAGGACGTTGCGCGGGTCAGCCGCCATTGGACGCATGGTGATCGCCTTCAGTTCGTTGGCGATCGCTCCCTCCAGATCGCCGGACAGGGAAAAGGCGATGCCAGACCAGAGCAGGGCGTGGTAGTGGCCGGGTAGCAGGCGGAGAGCCTCTCGCGCCTCGGGCAAGGCCCCCTCGACGTCGCCGAGCTTGACCAGGATCTCGGTGAGGAGGAGGTGGCCGAAACCGTACTGCGGGGCCAGCGTGACGGCCCGCCGGCCTGCATCGGCCGCGTCCCCGAGGCGTCCACCGTGCATGAGCGACTCGGCGTACTCGACCCAGGCCTGGGCGTCATCCGAAGCGATTTCCGCCGCCCGGCGGTAAGCGTCGATAGCCTCGGCCGGCCTGCCCAGCTGGTGCAGGGCGCGTCCCTTGCTGCGCCAGCCCTGATCGGACTGGGGCTGGCGCTCCAGCGCGACGTCCAGGCTCTCCACCGCACCGGCGAGGTCGCCCTGGTGGATCAGGTGCATGCCCTTACGCAGCTCGTGGTTGTGTGTATAGGTCATGTAGCGCAGCACGTACTCGTCGAAGGTGAACCGCCCTTCCGCATGGAAGGCGTAGCGGGTCTCGTCGTTGGCGAACTCCAGGCCGAAATGGCGGATCACGCCCGGGTGCAGCGGCAGTTCGCCGGACGGGAACGGGGCCTTCAGCATCGAGCAGAGCGCCAGGGAGGTCACGCCGGGCTCCACGCCCATCCGCTCGAACAGCTGAGACAACAGGGCGGCGAACATGCGCCGGTTGGGGTGGTGAGGCGACATGAACAACGCCTCGCTGCGGAAGTCGGCCTCCATGATCGAAGCCAGGTCGAAGCCCGTCCGCGCGTCGCGCTCGCGCTGCTGGTCCATGTGGAGTTCGTAGACACGATCGAGGTGCGCGGCCTTGGCGATGTCGTGGGCGCGGTACTGCTCCAGCGCCTCCTCCGGGGGGACAGCTTTGGTGATCAGCCGGTTCAGATAGCTGTCGCTCAGCTGGCCCGGATAGGGGCCATCCGGCAGGGGCGGCTCCGGCGCATTGCGGACGTGCGGCTCATGCGCGTAGGGCCAGACATAGGCCTGCAGCAACATGGGGAAGGCGTGGAGCTCCACCCCCGGCCGCAAGGCGTCGGGCCTCAGCGCATTGTTGAATTCGCGCTCCTGGACCACGACCATGTCGCTGTCCTGGACGGCGGAGGCGACCGCCGCCAGGTCCAGGCCCGTGTCGTCCACGACCCGGACAGCCTGACCATCAGGGGCGCCGATGAAATCGCTATAGAACACCGCAATGGCGCTCGCCTGACAGTTGCCGACGAAGGCTACCTTCTTCTGTCTCATGAGATCCTAACGCTGAATGGACCGGAGCCCCGGAGCAGGCGCTGCTGCTGCGACTTGACCCCACGAGCGACCCGCGGTGCAAGCACTCCGACTTCGAACGGCTTGTGCGAGCACCCCCTGACCGGGCGTCCGGCGCCTCCGGACAAGATCGCGATGACTTCCGCCTCGTTCACCGCCTTCAGGTTGTCACCTATCGGCCGCAGGCACGACTCGTCGGCACCGACTTACACATCGCTCGCTCGGCAGAGAAGTGCGATCCTGAAGTCATCGGACTTCATAGCGGGATGATGGCGCATGTCGCCGCCCTGCTACTCCGCCGGCTCTGGCTGGCGGGCCGGCGCGGCCCCGGGGCCCGCCTTCGAGGCGGACGGTTCGGGATTCGACCCCCGGGTCTGGGCGCCGGCCTCTTCCGGGGAGGTGCGCGCTGGCGCTTCCTCCACCGCGCGGTGCTGGGTCAGCTCCTCCGGCGAGAAGTCGTCCACGTCGATGACCTCCGCCACCGCCCCGTCGGCCGCCTCCAGCCGCGCGGCCTCCTCGTCGCTGACGAGGCCGCGTTCCAGCCCGACCTTCCAGGCCTTGATCTTGGCCTTGCGCAGGCGGTCGTGGATGGGTTGGGTCTCCACCGTCAGCTGGAAGGCGTGCAGCAGCCTGGCGATAGCGTCGTCGCCTCCGCCGACATAGACGTTGTCGACCAAGCGGTCGCGGGTGGGGTTCGGCTCCAGCAGGATGTCGGCGCACGTGCGGATCAGCTGGTCCGACGGGCCGCGGACCCGCGGGCCCAGCGGCAGGATGGCGAAGCGGAGCAGGCTTCCCGCCAGCCTGTTCGGCAGGTTGGCGAACACCTCGTCGAAGCTGGCCTCGATCCGCGCCGAACCCGCGATCATCACATAGTCGAGCACCGGCAAGTCGGCCTCCTGCCGACCTTCGTCCTCCCAGCGCTTCAGGGCCGCGGAGAGAAAGTACATCTCCGACAAGATGTCGCCGAGCCGCGCGGACAGCAGCTCGCGCCGCTTCAGCGCGCCGCCCAGAGTCAGGAGCGCCACGTCGCTGGTCAGGGCGAAGGCTGAGGAGTAGCGGCCGAGCTTGCGGTAGTACTTGCGGGCCGCGCCTGCATCCGGAGAGGGGGCGAAGGCCGCGCCGGTCCAGCTGCGCGAGGTGGCGCGGAGCAGGGTGCGCAGGGTGTGCGCCACGTGCTTCCAGAAAACCTCGTCGAATTGGTCCAGGCCCCGGGCGCGGTTGGCGTCGCCGAGCGCCAGGATCTCCTTCAGCATGTAGGGATGGGCTCGGATGGCGCCCTGGCCGAACACCATCAGCGAGCGGGTGAGGATGTTGGCCCCCTCCACCGTGATCGCCACGGGGACCGAGCGGTAGGTGGGGCCGAGATAGTTGCGAGGACCGTCAATGATGGTCTTGCCGCCGTGCACGTCCATGGAGTCGGTTACCGAGACGCGCATGGTCTCGGTGGCGTGCAGCTTCATCAGGCCGGAGATCACCGAGGGATGGTGGCCGGCGTCGAGCCCTGCGCAGGTCAGCCGGCGCGCGGCGTCCACCACGTAGGCGTTGCCGGCCAGGCGGGCGAGGCGCTCCTGGATGCCCTCGAACTTGCCGATGGGCGTGCCGAACTGCTGGCGGATGCGGGCGTAGGCGCCGGTGGTGAGCGCGGTCATCGCCGTGGCCGCGCCCGACTGCGCCGGCAGCGAGATGCCGCGCCCGGCGGCCAGCGCCGTCATCAGCATCCGCCAGCCCTGGCCGACGCGCTCAGGGCCACCGATGACGTTGTCCAGCGGCACGAAGACGTCATGGCCGAAGTTCGGGCCATTCTGGAACATCTGCATGGCCGGCAGGTGACGGCGCCCGATCTCCACGCCCGGCGTGTCGGTGGGGATCAGGGCGCAGGTGATGCCGAGGTGCTCGCGCTCGCCCAGCAGGTGGTCGGGGTCCTGCAGCTTGAACGCCAGGCCGAGCACCGTGCAGACGGGGCCGAGCGTGATGTACCGCTTGTGCCAGTTCAGCTTCATGCCGAGCACGCGCTCGCCCTTCCACTCGCCCCAGCAGACGACGCCGTGATCGATCATGGCGGCGGCGTCAGAGCCGGCCTCGGGGCTGGTCAGGCCGAAGGCGGGGATCTCGCGGCCGTCCGCCAAGCGCGGCAGCCAGTAGTCTCGCTGCTCTTGCGTGCCGAAGCGCATCATCAGCTCGCCCGGCCCCAGGCTGTTGGGCACCATGGCGGTGACGGCGGCGGTGACGGAGCGGGTGGAGAGCCGCTTCACCACCTCGGCGTGGCCGTAGTTGGAGAAACCAAGGCCGCCGTACTGCTTGGGCAGGACCATGCCGAAGAAGCGGCGGCTCTTGAGGAAGTCCCAGGCCTCGGGCGGCAGGTCGCCCAGCTCCCAGACGATCTTCCACTCGTCGAGCATGGCGCAGAGTTCGTTGACGGGTCCGTCGATGAAGGCCTGCTCCTCCGCGCTCAGGCGCGCGGGGGGCGTCGCCAGTAGGCTGGCCCAGTCGGGGTTCCCGGTGAACAGCTCCGCGTCCCACCAGACGTCGCCCGCCTCGATGGCGTCGCGCTCGGTCTCGGACAAGGCGGGCATGACGCCCTTGGCCCACTGGTAGAGGGGGGCGGAGAGATAATTGCGCCGCAGATTGAGGGACATGCCACACCTTCAAGGGAATTGGCATGGAAACGGCCGAAGGGGCCGCAGGGTTCGCCCTTAGCGGAGGAAGACGTAGTCGGCCGAGTAGGACACCGGCCGCAGATCACCCAGCCCGGGGCACGGCCCCGCCAGGGCGCCGCCGCGGGTGTTCAGGCGCAGGACAGTAGCGGCCTTGCTCAGCGCCCCCGACCCGAGGTGCGCGACCACACCAAGCTTGAGCAGGGCGACGTCGGCGGGGGTCGCGCCGGGGGTGCTTGCGGCGAGCTTGCCCTGCACCATCGAGCCGTCGGTCAGCGCCCAGCTCGGGCCGAGGTAGTGGCGCCCGACCGTATGCCCCCCCGTTGACCAGGATGGCGACAGGCTCGCGAAAGCTCCAGGCCGGCTGGCCAGACGGGCCAGGCTTGCACTCATAGACCTGCGCCCCTTCGGCGTGGACCGACAGCAGCAGGGCGCGCCTGGCGACTCCGAAGGCGGCGGGCGCGGCGATGGGCGGCTCGGCCGCCAAGGCGGAGCCGTGGAGACCCGCGAGGGCGAGGCTGGCGGCCGCAGGCAGGCCTCGAAGGGTTGATCTGGCCATCAAACGTGTCCCGTGGCCGGCGTGGAGGCTAGGCTCGCCGTTGGAGCGAGTCCCGGATTTCCATCAGAAGCTTCTCGCTGGTGGTGGGGACCGGATCGACGGGGGCGGCCTCCTCCCTGCGTTGAACCCTGCTCACCGCCTTGACGATCAGGAAGACGGCCGCCGCGATGATCAGGAACTGAACGATGGCGTTGATGAAGACGCCATAGCCCAGCGCGACCTCCGCATGCTTGGTGGCGGGGTCGGCGGCCTTGAGCACCACCTTCAGCTGGGAGAAGTCCACCTGGCCGAGCAGCAGGCCGATGGGCGGCATGATGATGTTGTCCACCAGGCTGGTGACGATCTTGCCGAACGCGGCCCCGATGATCACGCCCACCGCCAGGTCCACCACGTTGCCGCGCGCGATGAAGGCGCGGAATTCACTCACCAAGGCCATGTACGACGTCCCCCCGGATCTTCGGACGCCGAGCCTCCGCCGCAAAGCTGACGGCGTCAACAGCGTCCGGGTCGCGCCGCTCGCAAACCGGGCGCAGCATTCCCACTTTCGCTCCACCCAACCAGCCCGCGCCCGGCCGGCGCCGTAGACCAG
>CAXUEN010000163.1:0-5640 GCA_964249945.1 uncultured Caulobacteraceae bacterium
GGGGCGGGCTTGCCGGCCCATCGTCCCCGCCCCCGCCCCTCCTCTGCACTGCGGCAAGCTACGACCCACCCCCGTGCCCGGATGCACAGAAGGCCGTGCCGTCGGGCCCGAACTTCCAGGACTCTCCCCCACCACCGGCCCGTTTCAGGGCCACGCTGCGTCACCGAAAAGGAAGTCTTTCATGAACGTCTACAGCGCCTTGGGCGCACTCGGCCTGACCCTGGTCGCCCTGCCCGCCGCGGCCCAGCCCTGGTATGATCCGGGGGTCATACTCCACAACAGCTATGTCGAGGTAGAAGGCGGCGCGGCCTTCCAGGGCGCCACCAAGATCGGCATCGAGGCCAACGGCCTCGGCGCCTCATCCCAGTCCGCCCAGCAGGACACCAGGGCGTTCGGGGGCGCGCTTGCGGGCTATAGGCTGGCGCCGGGCGTCGCCATCGAGGGCGAGGGCGTCTACACCCGCAACAACCTCTACTACACCCCGACCAATGCGGTGTTCGGGACGGGAGGCGCCACGCGCACCTATGGCGGGATGGCCAACCTGCGGCTGAGCCTGCCTTTCATCCCCACCTATACCGTGCCGCTTGGGCCCCACTCCTTCGCGATCGGCGTCGAGCCCTACATCTCGCCCGGCGTCGGCTACGGAGACGTGCAGTACACCGGCCGCAACGGCGCCTTCAGCTATGATGACGACAAGGGCGGGCTGCTCTGGCAGGCGAAGGGCGGGATCGAGATTCATACGGGCCAGCACCTGGCCTTCGACATCGCCTACCGCTACATGCAATCCCCTGACTACGACCGGCCAGGATCGTTCAACAGCCCCGGCTACTCGGCCCTGACGAGATCGCACGTGCAGGTGGGAACGCTCGGACTGAAGTACTACTTCTGATCCGCGCCACCCGCGACTGGAGAGGCTTGCCGGAAGCTCCGGCGAGCCTGCTCTAGATCAGCCCCGCCAGGGGCGAAGAAGGATCGGCGTAGCGCTTCTTCGGCATGCGCCCGGCCAAGTAGGCCTCCCGGCCGGCGATCACGGCATGCTTCATGGCGCGAGCCATGCGGATGGGGTCCTTGGCCTCGGCGATGGCCGTGTTGGTGAGCACCGCGTCGCAGCCGAGTTCCATGGCCTCCGTGGCGTCCGAAGCCGTGCCGACCCCTGCGTCCACCAGCACCGGCACCGCGGCCTGCTCCACGATCAGGCGGATGTTCACCCGGTTCTGGATGCCGAGGCCGGAGCCGATCGGCGCCGCGGCCGGCATGATGGCGGCCGCGCCTGCGTCCTGCAGCTTCTGGGCGTAGACCACGTCGTCGGTGCAGTAGACCATGACCTGGAACCCCTCCACCACCAGCAGCTTCAGCGCCCGCAGCGTCTCCTCCATGTCGGGGTACAGGTGGCGGGTTTGGGACAGCACCTCCAGCTTCACGAGGTCCCAGCCGCCGGCCTCCCGCGCCAGGCGCAGCGTGCGCACCGCATCCTCGCCGGTGAAGCAGCCCGCGGTGTTAGGCAGATAGGTGAAGCGGTCGGGCTTCACAAAGTCGGCCAGCATGGGCTGGGAGGGATCGGACAGGTTCACCCGTCGCAGCGCCACGGTCACGATCTCCGCGCCCGCCGCCTCGGCCGCGGCGGCGTTGGTGGCGTAGTCCTTGTACTTGCCGGTGCCCACGATCAGGCGCGAGCGGAAGCTGCGGCCGGCGACCGTCCAGACGTCCTCCGCCTCGGTGGTGAAGCCTTGCCCTGACTGGCTGAGAACTGGTGCGTTCATGTCAGCCGCCTCCTATGAAGTGGACGATCTCGATACGGTCGCCCTCGGTCAGGCCCGTGGCCAGATACAGCGAGCGGGGCACGATCTCCAGGTTGCGCTCGACCGCCACCTTGCGCACGTCCAGACCCAGTGTCTCGACCAGGGCGGCCACGGTGGAGGCGCGCTCGAACTCGCGCGGCTCGCCGTTCAGCACCAGTCTCAAGCCTGCGTCTCCCGGACTGAGCGCCGAGCTTGTGACCGGGGAGGCTGCTCTATACAAGGCCTGCCTTCGACTCTGCGGCGCGGTGGCATGCCCAAACCCGTCTTCGTGCTCAACGGCCCCAACCTGAACCTGCTGGGCGTCCGCGAGCCTCACATCTATGGGACCACGACGCTGGATCAAGTGAAGTCGGCCTGCGAGGCGCGCGCTGCAGCGCTCGGGCTGGACGTGGACTTTCGCCAGTCCAACCACGAGGGCGTGCTGGTCGACTGGGTGCAGGCGGCGCGCACGGAGGCCTGCGCCATCGTCATCAACCCGGCCGCCTATTCCCACACATCTATCGCCCTGCTGGACGCTCTGAAGGCGGTCGAGCTGCCTGTGATCGAGGTGCACCTGTCCAATCCCGCGGCGCGGGAGAGCTTTCGACGCCGCAGTTACGTATCTTTAGCCGCCACCGGCGTGATCGCCGGCTTCGGCGTCCACGGCGAACCGCTCGCCCTGGACGCCGCGGCCCGGCTGGTTGGCGCCTCGCCGGCCGGAACCTGAAGGACCGCCATGCCCCTGCCCGACCTCCCCCCTACTGAGATCGCCGAGGGCGAATACGTGGAGTCGACCGATCCCTACGCGCTCGACAACCAGGCGCCGGTCGCGGAGATCGAGCCGTCCGGGGGCCCTCAGGGTCTAGACGACGTCGCGCGCCATGAGGGCCGACCCATGCCGCCCTTGGAGGCGCCCGACGCCATCGACACGCGTCTGGTCCGTCGCCTCGCCGACATCCTGCACGACACCGACCTCAGCGAGATCGAGGTGGAGAAGGGCGACCTGAAGATCCGCGTCGCCCGCCAGGCCGCCGCCGCCCCGGCCGTGATCGCCGCCGGCCCGATGATCGCGCCCCCCGCCATGATCGCCACCGCCGCAGGCGTCGCCGCCGCTGCGCCCGCATCGTCCGTCACCACTAACGAGGTGCTGAGCGGCGAGACCGTGAAGTCGCCCATGGTCGGGGCTGTCTACCTGCAGCCCTCGCCCGGCGCGAAGCGCTTCGTCCAGGCGGGCGAGACGGTCACCGCCGGCCAGACCCTGCTCATCATCGAGGCCATGAAGACCATGAACCCGGTCCCGTCCCCCAGGGACGGCAAGGTGACCAAGGTGCTGGTGGAGGACGGCCAGCCGGTGGAGTTCGGCGAACCCCTCGTGGTCATCGAATAGACCCGCGATGTTCTCCAAAATCCTGATCGCCAACCGCGGCGAGATCGCGCTGCGGATCATCCGCGCGTGCAAGGAGATGGGCATCTCCACGGTGGCGGTGCACTCCGAACCGGACCGCGGCGCCATGCACGTGCGCCTGGCCGACGAGAGCGTGTGCATAGGCCCCGCGCCCGCAGCCAAGAGCTATCTGAACATCCCCGCCCTGATCGCCGCCTGCGAGATCACCGGCGCCGACGCGGTGCACCCCGGCTACGGCTTCCTGTCGGAGAACGCCAAATTCGCCGAGATCGTGGACGCCCACGGCTACACCTTCATAGGCCCGCGGCCTGAGCACATCCGCATCATGGGCGACAAGATAAGCGCCAAGCAGACGGTGCGCGCAGCCGGCATCCCCGTGGTGCCGGGCTCCGACGGCGGCGTCTCGACGGTCGAGGAGGCGATGGCGGCCGCCGAGCACATCGGCTTCCCCGTGCTGATCAAGGCGGCGGCCGGCGGCGGCGGGCGCGGCATGAAGGTGGCCAAGGACGCCGACAGCCTGGCGGAGGCCGTGGCGACCGCCCAGTCCGAGGCTGCGGCCGCCTTCGGCGACGGCACGGTCTACATGGAGCGCTACCTCCAGACCCCCCGCCACATCGAGCTGCAGGTCATCGCCGACGCCCACGGGAATGTCTGCCACCTCGGCGAGCGCGACTGTTCGCTGCAGCGCCGCCACCAGAAGGTGCTGGAGGAGGCTCCCTCCCCTGTCATCGACGCCGAGGCGCGGGCGAAGATCGGCGCGGTGGTGGTCGAGGCGGTGCGGCGCATCGGCTATCTGGGCGTCGGCACCATCGAGTTCCTGTATGAGAACGGCGAGTTCTTCTTCATCGAGATGAACACCCGGCTCCAGGTGGAGCACCCCGTCACCGAGGCCATCACCGGCATCGACCTGGTCCGTGAGCAGATCAGGATCGCCGCCGGCCTGCCGCTGTCCTTCACCCAGGCCGACGTGCACTTCGAGGGCCACGCCATCGAGTGCCGCATCAATGCGGAGAACCCGCGCACCTTCACCCCGTCGCCCGGGCGCGTCACCGACTTCCACGCCCCCGGCGGCCTGGGGGTGCGGCTCGACTCGGCGGTCTACGCCGGCTACTCGATCCCGCCCTATTACGACAGCCTGATCGGCAAGCTGATCGTGCACGGCCGCGACCGGGACGAGGCGATCGCGCGCATGTGCCGCTCGCTCGGCGAGATGGTGGTGGGCGGGATCGAGACCACCATCCCCCTCTTCCAGGACCTGCTGAACGAGCCCGACTTCCGCGACGGGACCTATGACATCCACTGGCTGGAACGCTGGATGGCGAAGGCCTGAACCGCGCGATCAGACTTTCCGTCCCGCAGGACGCTGGACGATCCGCCTTGGACGTTGAAGCCTGCGCCAAGGCGCGCGATGAGGAGCCGTGCCTCGGGGACCGCGCTTGACTGGCTTGACCGCCGAGGACCTGATCGCCTGCTACAGGCGCGGCGTGTTTCCCATGGCGGAGGCGCGCGACGACGCACGCGTCTTCCTGATCGACCCCGAGAACCGGGGCGTCATGCCGCTGGACCGCTTCCACGTCCCCCGCCGCCTGGCCCGCACGGTGCGCAGCGCACCTTACGAGGTGCGCATCGACACCGCTTTCGAGGCGGTGATCGAGGCCTGCGCCGCCAGCGCCCCGGACCGGCCGGAGACCTGGATCAACGCCTCCATCCAGCACCTCTACCGCGAGCTGTTCGTGCGCGGCCAAGCGCATACCGTGGAGTGCTGGCGGGGCGAGCGGCTGGCGGGCGGGCTCTACGGCGTCTCCATCGGGGGCGCCTTCTTCGGGGAGAGCATGTTCTCGGTGGAGCGCGACGCCAGCAAGGTGGCCCTGGTGCATCTGGTCGGCCGCCTGATCGTGGGCGGCTACGGCCTGCTGGACGCCCAGTTCCAGACCGAGCACCTAGCCCAGTTCGGAGCGGAGGAGATCAGCCGGGCCGACTACCGCCACCGCCTGCTGGACGCGCTGGGCCGGCCTGCGGACTTCTACAGGCTGGCGCCGGTGGGTGCGCGCGTCGACGGCGGTGTGGCGGGGGCCGAGGGCGTCTTGCAGGCGATCACCCAGAGGTCGTAGATCGGGTGCTCGAAGGGGTGCAGCCCCGGCGCATCCCCGTACATCCAGCCGCGGAACACCTGGCGCGCCACCTGGGGCATGCGGCCGCCGAGCACCTCGGGCTGGTACTGCACCTCCATGTGGGCTGCGGTCTGGGCGTAGGGCTCGTCGCTGGCCTGGGTCTCGCAGGCGTGGACGGTGATCACCAGGTCCTTGTAGCGCACCGGCTCGTCGATCCTGGCCTCGAAGCGCAGGGTCTCGGCGGTGACCTTGTCCAGGGTCTGCAGCACCACGCTGGTATAGCGCGGCCGCTTGGGCGGTGGCGGCGGCGGCGGGGGCAGCTCCGCCACGGCGTTGGCCGTGGCGT
>CAXUEN010000164.1:0-3120 GCA_964249945.1 uncultured Caulobacteraceae bacterium
CCTCGCCCTCCGCCTCGCGCCGCGCCGTCACTTCGACGGCGAGCCCCTGCATGTACACGGTGCGGAAGGCGTCGGCGGGGTCGCGGCCGGCCAGGGCGCGGTCGATGCGCTCGCCCACGCGGTCCGTCTCGCGCACCACGCGGAGCCAGTGCAGCGTCTCCTGCGGGCGGCGGGCGGCGGCGGCCTCCCCGTCGAAGCGCCAGAGATAGGCCACGGGGCGGGCGGGATCGAAGACGCTGCCGCGCAGCGTCTTGGCGCTGCGGATCTCGCCGACCCTGGCCGGATCGCCCTCGCGGGTGTCCAGGTCGTTGTTCGGGACGAAGTAGGTCACAGCCGCCAGCGGCTCGGCGGGCGGGGCCACGATCACCGGCGCGCCTGGCGCTCGAGCCAGACGAAGGCCGCGTCCTTGTTCTCGGCCGGTTTGGACGCCCAGCGGCCACTATAGGCGCCGGCGAACAGAGCCTGGAACAGGCGGAAGGGCGAGGGCGGCCATCGGCGGGTCTCCGCTTAAGGGCTTCACACGGCCGCCTTGTCCTTCTTCTTCACGTCCGCCTTAGCCAGATCGGGCTTGAAGCGGTCGGTGCGCGAGGGCCCGACCCCGGAGCGTGCGGCCGCGCCCTGGGCGAAGGCGAGGGCGGCGTCCACCGTCATCACCCGCAGCGGCGCCAGCGCCGCCGGACCCTGGGCGGCCGCCGCGTCCTCGCCGATCAGCCGGGCCGCACCCTGCAGCATGGCCTCGAACGGCCGGGCGAGATGGGCCTCGTCCAGCACCACCAGGCGGTCACGCCGAGCAGGTCCGCATGCACCGGCCGCATGCCCGGCGACACGCCGTAGCCGCCGAACAGCAGGCGGGAGCCCACCATGTCCGCCGTGCCGACGACGAGCGCGGCCGAGGCCGGATCGTCGAACCACCGGCCGTTGTCGGCGAACTGCCCACGCAGCGTGGAGACCGGCAGCCAGGGCGTCCCACTCTCCGCCGGCGGCTGCAGCCCGAGCCGTTCGCGGACGGCCTCGCCGTCCTCGCCGGTCGCCAGCCGGTCCACCGCCTCGGCCAGCCTTCTTGCCTCTTCGCTGGCCTGGTCCACCACCGCCCGGCGGTCCACGACGTAGACCAGCCGCCTCGGCAAGGCGGCGCCGTCGATGCGCGTGGCCAGCCAGACCGCCATCACGGAGGTCTTCCCCAGCCCGTCGGGCAGCTCGAGCGCCCGGGGCGAGGGCTGTGCATCCGGCGTCTAGGCCGCCATGAAGCGCCGGTAGAGCCGCTGCTGCCACGGATAGGGATCGCTTCCGGACGACTCGCCGAACAGCCGCTCTAAGGTCCCTAAGGTCGATCTCCCCGGGGGCGATCTCGACCACAATCTGGGCTTGGAGGCAATCGCCGCTTCCTGCAGCACCCGGTCCTGCCGGGCCCGCTCCGCGACCTGGCGCGGCTCGCCTCATGCCGGCGCAGACGTTGAGCGTCGGTGCGATCCGCCTATCTGTTGGACCTCGACCCCCCGCCCCGCCGTTCCCTTCGATGAACAGGCGCAACGGGCGTGGACGCTCATTGAGGAGACCCATCATGAAGACGCGCACGCTTGGAACGAGCGGTCTGGAGGTCTCGGCCATCGGCTTCGGCTGCATGGGGCTGAACCACAGCTACGGCCCGGCGCTCGGCCGGGCCGAGAGCCTCGCCTTGATCCGCCAGGCGGTGGAGCGCGGCGAGAACTTCTTCGATACGGCCGAGGTCTTCGGTCCCTTCATCAATGAGGAGATCGTCGGCGAGGCGCTGCGCCCCGTGCGCGACCAGGTGGTGATCGCCACCAAGTTCGGCTTCGACATCGTGGACGGCAAGTCCGCCGGCGTGAACAGCCGCCCCGACCACGTCCGCGCGGCGGCGGAAGCCTCGCTGAAGCGGCTCGGCGTCGAGCAGATCGACCTGCTCTACCAGCACCGCGTCGATCCGGACGTGCCTATCGAGGAGGTGGCGGGCGTCGTGAAGGACCTGATCGGGGAAGGCAAGGTGAAGCATTTCGGCCTCTCCGAGGCCGGCGCTCGGACCGTCCGGCGCGCCCACGCCGTGCAGCCGGTCACCGCGCTCCAGAACGAGTATTCGCTCTGGTGGCGCGAACCCGAGGCCAGCGGCCTCTGGGAAGCCTGCGAAGACCTCGGCATCGGCCTGGTGGCCTTCAGCCCGCTGGGACGGGGTTTCCTGACCGGGACAATGGACAAGGACACGAAGATCGCCGAGGGCGACCTGCGAAAGACCCTGCCGCGCTTCGCACCGCAAGCCATGGAGAAGAACCAGGCCCTGGTCGACCTGGTCCGGCGCCTGGCCGGGGCGCGGGGCGCCACGCCGGCCCAGGTGGCCCTGGCCTGGATCCTGGCCCAGCGGCCCTGGATCGTGCCGATTCCCGGCACCACCAGGCTCGGCCGCTTCGAGGAGAACATCGCCGCGGCCGAGCTGGAGCTGACGGCCTCGGACCTCGCAGACCTCCAGACCGCGGTCGCCGGGATCGACATCGAGGGCGAGCGTTATCCTCCGCAGATGATGGCGGCCGTCGGCCGCTGAAACGGCGGCGCCGTCGCACGGGCCATGGGACCCGCGCCTATTGGCGCAAACCCAGCAGCACCGTGGCCGTTCGATAGCTGGCGAGGGCGAGGCGGTCTTCGGCGACCTCCTGCACCTGCTGGACATAACCCGGCGGCAGCAATGTCGCGTTTGCCGGCGACGTCCCGAGCGGCAGGGCGCCGTCCTGGTAGGCGAGGTGGCGTGAGATGCCCCGGCTCTCGTCCACCCAGCCGTCGAAGGCCTTGGCCGGCGCCGCGGGCGGGGCGAGGCCGGGATCGGGATGCCGGGCCTCGATGCGGGCGGCGAGAGCGTCGGGGTCGCGGTGGCGGGCCGCGTTGGGATCGACATCGCCTGCGGAGTCCCACAGCCAGTGCAGCTTCTCCGGCTGCATCGCAGGCGAGGTCCGCACTCAGGCGGTGTTGCCGGCCTGATCGGTGAGGGGGAAGCGGCGGTCCATCCACAGGCCGGCGTGTTCGGGCTCGTGCATGTCGCCGACGATGTGCAGCACCCAGCAGAGCGCGATCGCCCGCTCGACCGCTGGGGCCGCCCGATCGCGCCCGATCTCGAGC
>CAXUEN010000164.1:3130-5637 GCA_964249945.1 uncultured Caulobacteraceae bacterium
CGGGCGCGCCCCCAGGCGAAGGGCAGCACGTAGCGCATCGGAGACTGGATCTTCTCGCCGTAGTGCCACGCCGGGCGGTCGTAGGAGCCGCCGCGCGCGTCGTCGGGCCAGCGCGCCATCAACTCGAACAGCGTGCGATCCCGCGCGCCGCCCTGGAGGCCCGCCAGCAGCCGCTCGAACCGGGCGTGGTCAGGATGGCTTTGTTCGAGCGCGACGATGGCGGCCACGGCGGCGGGGTCGCGGCGGTCCAGGGCGTCGTAGGCGATGGCGCCGCCGGCCATGTGGCCGGGCGCGAGCCAGGCCAGGGCCCGCCCGGGCGAGGCGGCGAGGAGAAGGCTGAGCGCCGCGAAGACGCGCGCCCGTCGGGCAAGCTGGATCATGGAGCCGAGATGGGGGTTTCCGGCGCCGACCCAACGGTTCTCGATGCGAGTTCCCGTCCGGTGTGGCGGCCGCTCGGACGAAGCCCTCCCGGAAGTCCTGCAGCTACCTGTCGGGCCTGGCGGGAGCGACCGCTCGTCGGCGTGCACCCCGGGCAGAAAGGCGGCTGAGCCGGGAAGCGCAGGCGCTGTTCCCGGCCACCGCCCTTCCGGACGCGGGGGCGAACCGCGTCCCGGCAGCGCCAGCCTGAGCCGACGCGCAGGCTCGTCGACGCAGCCGCAGCCGGGGATGCATGCCATCGATGGCATGCTAGAGAGTGGCGGACATACCCGTCCGCACCGTATCGAGTCTCCCTCCATGCGTCCATTCACGTTCGGCCTGGTCGCCGTAGGCCCGCCCCCGATGCCGAAAAGCCTCCTTAAGGCGATGGCGGCCCTGCTGCTGGCCGTCGGCCCGTTGTGCGCCGCACCCGCCCTGGCCACGGAGGTGCCAGTAGCGGTGGCCGCCAACTTCACCGAGCCCGCCAAGGAGATCGCCGCCGCGTTCAAGCGCGCCACGGGAAACGCCGCTGTGCTCAGCTTCGGCGCCTCGGGCCAGTTCTACGCCCAGATCACCCATGGCGCGCCCTACCAGGTCTTCCTCTCCGCCGACGCCGAGCGGCCGCTGAAGGCGGAGCAGGCCGGGGTGGGCATGCCGGGCTCGCGCTTCGTCTACGCCACCGGCAAGCTGGTGCTGTTCAGCCGCACGCCGGGCCTGGTGGACGATCGCGGCGGTGTGCTCAGCCAGCCCTCCCGCTTCGCCAAGATCGCCATCGCCGACCCGGCCGCCGCCCCCTACGGCGCCGCCGCCGTCCAGACCATGACCAACCTCAAGGTCTATGGCCCGCTGAAGGCCAAGATCGTGCAGGGCTCCTCGATCAACCAGGCCTGGGACTTCACCCGCACGGGCGTCGCCGAGCTCGGCTTCGTAGCGCTGAGCGAAGTGGTCGACGAGCCGGGCGGCTCGCGCTGGGTGGTGCCGGAAAACCTGCACGATCCCATCGACCAGGCCGCCATCCTGCTGCTCGCCGGCGACAAGAATCCTGTGGCCAGGCAGTTCCTCGCCTTCCTGAAAGGACCTGAGGCCAGAGCCATCATCACGCGGTACGGCTATACGGTGCACTAGAGCGGCGTGTTCGAGGTCGTCCGCCTCACCCTGACGCTGGCGGCGGTCACCACGCTGCTGCTGCTGGTGACGGCGACGCCGCTTGCCTGGTGGCTGGCGCGCAGCGGGTCGTGGTGGAAGGAGGTGGTGGCGGCGGTCACCAGCCTGCCCCTGGTGCTGCCGCCCACGGTTCTGGGCTTCTACCTGCTGGTGGCGCTGGGGCCCGACAGCCCGCTGATGACGCCGCTGCACGTCTTCGGGGTCCGCACCCTGGCCTTCACCTTCACCGGTCTGGTGATCGGCTCGGTCTTCTACTCCCTGCCATTCGCGGTGCAGCCGCTCAGGACCGCCTTCGAGGCGGTGGGGCGCGAGCCGATGGAGGCGGCGGCGACGCTGCGCGCCTCGCCGCTCGACGCCTTCTTCACCGTCGCCGTCCCGCTCGCCCGGAGGGGCTTCCTCTCCGCCGCCGTGCTGGTCTTCGCCCACACTATCGGGGAGTTCGGGGTGGTGCTGATGATCGGCGGCGGCGTGCCGGGGCGCACCGAGGTGGTCTCCATACGCATCTACCAGCTGGTGGAGGCCCTGCAGTACGGCCAGGCCCACGCCCTGGCCGCGGCGCTGGCGGCCTTCGCCTTCGTCGCCCTGCTGCTGCTGTACCTGGTCGACCGGCGGTTCTCCCGGCTGGCCCCGTGAGCCCGGCCCCGGGCGCCCGCGGCGCCCAGTCGGGGGGGGCCGGCGCCCGGGCGGGGGGCGTGGCCGTCGGGATAGGGCCCGGGGTGCCCCCCTGTTGCGCGCGGTCGCCGGGCTGGAACGGCTGACGGGGACGGTCAGCGTCGCCGGCGAGGTGTGGCAGGACCCTCAGGCCTTCCGCCCGCCGCACCGCCGACCGGTGGGCTACGTCCTCCAACACGCCGCGCTGCTGCCCCACCTCTCCGTGCGGCGGAACCTCGATTACGGCCGCCGCAGGGCCGGGGAGGGGGCCGAGG
>CAXUEN010000165.1:0-5610 GCA_964249945.1 uncultured Caulobacteraceae bacterium
GGGGTGGATGCAGGACGCTCGCGGAAGCGCGCGGAAGGCGGCTCGCGCACCCTTCGCTTCCGCGGCGGTGCGAGCCCCCCCTCCCCCATCGAGGGGGAGGAAGCCAGATATCCCGGTCCAGCCCCGTGTTCAGTGCAGCCGCAGGCCAAGTCGAACCTTCAACGGGACGGCCCGCGTCCCAACCCCACGTCAGCCGCCGCGCGAAAGGCGCGGGTCAAGGTCGAGCTGCAAAACCCGCCTTGCCCAGCAAGGTCGCCTTGACGCGCCCAAGCACGATGTTCCTCCGTGTCCGCTCGCCGGAGCAACCCTGGTGCGGAAGAACGACCCTACTGAGACTCTTCACACGTCCGCTACGCGGCCGTTCAGTACGGCCCCGGCCCAGCCGGCGGCGGCGCGGGCCTTCGATCGCCGTAGGGGTCGCCGTCGCCCTGGGGGCGCGTGTCTTCGTCGTCCGACTCCGGCTGGCCCTGGCTCAGGCCGGCCGTGTTGCCGAGGAGGTCGGTGACCGGGTCCGCCGGTCCGGCTGCAGGCACAGGCGCACCCTGCCCCGTGGGGATGGACTGGACCTTCAGGCGCGGCAGGCTTGAGGCCATAAACTGGCGCCAGAGGTCGGCGGGGGCGGAGCCGCCGGTGACGTGGCGCATGGGGGTGTCGTCGTCCTTGCCGACCCAGACCGCCGCCACGAAGCCGCCGGTGTAGCCGACGAACCAGGCGTCGCGGAAATCGCTGGTGGTGCCGGTCTTGCCGGCGAGGTCGTAGCCCGGGATCGCGGCGCGCGTCCCGGTGCCGGGCGCCACCAGAACCTTGCGCATCATGCCGACTAGCTGGTCGAGCTGCGGCTCGGGGACCACCTGGTCGTGGGCAGGGGCGGGATGTTCGTAGAGCACTTGGCCGTCGCGGGTGCGGATGCGCTCGATGGCGTAGGCCTGCACGCCGTAGCCGCCGTTGGCGAAGCTGTCATAGGCCTGGGCCATCTCCAGCGGGCTGACCTGGCTGGTGCCGAGCGCCATGGCCGGATCGGTGTTGATCTCCGAGGTGATGCCGAGCTTGCGCGCCGTATCCGCGACCTTGTCTCGCCCGACCTGGTCGGCGAGCTTGGCGGCGACCGTGTTGATGGAGCGCTGCAGCGCCTCCGCCAGGCTGATCGAGCCCAGGTACTCCGGCTCGAAGTTGTGGGGGGTCCAGCCGTCGATGGTCACCGGCTCGTCGGAAACCATGCTTTGCGGCGTGAAGCCGTTCTCCAGGGCGGTCAGGTAGACGAAAGGCTTCCAGGCGGAGCCAGCCTGGCGGCGGGCGTCGATGGCGCGGTCGAACTGGCTGTCGGCGTAGCTGACGCCACCGATCAGGGCGCGCACCCGCCCGCCTCCGTCCAGCGCCACCACGGCGGCCTGCTGCACGCCGAGACGGCCGTCGCGCTCCACCACGGACCGCGCCGCGGCTTCGGCGGCGGTGTCGATGGGCAGGTCGAGGGTGGTCTCCACGATCAGGTCGGTGGTGGGCTGGCCGACCAGCTTGCGCACCTGGGCGTCCACCCAGTCGACGAAATACTGGGCGTGCTGGGTAGCGAGCGCCGGTGAAACGCGTACGGCGCGGGACAGGGCCTCGTCGCGCTGCTCCGGCGTGATGGCGTGGGTCTCCACCATCTTGTCGAGCACGATGGTGGCGCGGCGGCCGGCCCGCTCCTGCTCGTTGACCGGCGAGTAGTGGGTGGGCGACTTCAGTAGGGCGGCCAGCAGCGCCGCCTCGCCGATGGAGAGCTTGGAGGCGGGCTTGTTGAAGAAGGTCTCGGAGGCCGACTCGATGCCGTAGGCGCCGGCGCCGAAGTAGACGCGGTTCAGGTACAGGGCCAGGATCTGCTTCTTGGAATACTGGTGCTCCAGCCAGACGGCCAGCAGTAGTTCCTGGACCTTGCGCTTGATGGTCTGGTCGGGGGTGAGGAACAGGTTTCTCGCCAGCTGCTGGGTGATGGTGGAGGCGCCCTCCGCCGCGTGGCCCCGGTGGATGTCGGCCACCACGGCCCGCCCGATGCCCACAGGGTCGAAGCCCCAGTGCTGGTAGAACCGCCGATCCTCCACCGATACGAAGGCGGCCGGCACGTAGGCCGGCAGGCTGTCGATGTCGACCGGCGGCGCGTACTGGCTGCCGCGCACCGACAGCAAGGCGCCGTTGCGGTCCAGGTAGCTGATCGAGGGCTGGCGGTGGATGTCGTAGAGCTTGGAGGTGTCGGGCAGGCCGCGCGAGAAGACCAGCACGAAAGCGGCCACGAAGATCAGCACCCACACGCCCAGCACCACGGCCCAGTAGACCAAGGCGTTCAGCAGGGACCGGCGGGGCGGGCCGGAAGGCGCAGGCTGGCGCGGCGGTGGGCGCCCCCCGCCGAACGGGCCCGTGGGGCGAACGGCGCTCGCCATGCTCGTTTCGACTCCGCGCGCCCGTCCAGGGCAAAGTCAGCGGGCCAGGAGCCCTAACCGGCGCGCCTTTGCAAGAGACGAAGGGTTACATACATAGCCGCAAGCCGACCCGCACCTCCGCTCGCCGGCGTCAGGAAACACGTTCCTTAGCGGGGCGGATCGCCCTATATAGCGGCGGAGTCGCGGCCGGGACCGTTCTGCGCGGGCGATCGCGCACGCCTCGTTCCCACCCGCGGCCGCCCCTGTGGGAAGCGACCTGATGACCACCCGCCGCAAGAAAATCTACGAAGGCAAGGCCAAGATCCTGTACGAGGGGCCCGAGCCGGGCACCCTGATCCAGTACTTCAAGGACGACGCCACCGCCTTCAACGCCCAGAAGAAGGCGGTGCTGGAAGGCAAGGGCGTGATCAACAACCGCATCTCCGAATACGTGATGACGCGGCTGAACACCATCGGCGTGCAGAACCACTTTATCCGCCGGCTGAACCTGCGCGAGCAGCTGATCAAGGAAGTCGAGATCATCCCCCTGGAGGTGGTGTGCAGGAACATCGCCGCGGGCTCCATGTCCACCCGGCTCGGCCTGCCCGAGGGCCAGGTGCTGCCCCGCTCGATCATCGAGTTCTACTACAAGAACGACGCCCTGAACGATCCGCTGGTGACTGAGGAGCACATCACCGCCTTCAACTGGGCCCAGACCCAGGAGATCGACGACATGCTGGCGCTGACGCTGCGGGTGAACGACTTCCTGTCGGGCATGTTCAGCGCCGTGGGCATCTCGCTGGTGGACTTCAAGATCGAGTACGGACGGGTGTGGGAGGGCGACTTCTCCAAGGTGCTGCTGGCAGACGAGATCAGCCCGGACAGTTGCCGCCTGTGGGACGCCACCACCAACGAGAAGCTCGACAAGGACCGCTTCCGCCGCGACATGGGCGGGGTGATCGAGAGCTATACCGAGGTGGCGCGCCGCTTGGGCATCATGAAGGAGATGCCGCGGGTGATCGAAGGGGGCGTCGCCTGATGCGGGCGAAGGTGGAGGTGTTCCTGAAACCCGGCGTGCTGGACGTCCAGGGCAAGGCCATCGAGGGCGCCCTGCACGGATTGGGTTTCAGCGACGTGGGCGACGTGCGCGTCGGCAAGACCATCGCCTTCGACCTTGCCGAAGAGCCCCGGGACAAGGCGGAGGCGCGGGTGCGGAGCATGTGCGAACGGCTGCTCGCGAACGCTGTTATAGAAGGATATCGACTGGAAATTGCACCATGAGCGGGGTGGCGGAAGAGGCGGCGGAGTTCAAGCGGGAGGAGTCGTTCACCGGTCTGGCCAGGTTCAGGCGTTTCGCGGAAGGAGCGCCTCTCTTCGAGGTGAGGGAAATCAACGGCGGCCGCATGAAGATCGAAATGGTGGAAAGCGGCGAGATGGCGGCCGTCTCGCTCGACAATGTCCGCTATAGTATCGTGGCGAGCTGATGTTCGCGATCGCCTTTGATCTTGTGGTTGCGGAAGTCGGGCGAAGTTACTCACGTCATTTCAGCTTGGCTTACAAGGATATCGAAAGCAAGCTCCGGAGCTCCGCCTTCTACCGTATTCGAGGCGGCATTCACACCTGTAATCGCGAAGACCTTGCGAACCTTTCCTCAGTGATGAATGCGCTTCGGGCGCTCCCCTGGTTCCCGACCTGCGTGCGCGACATCCGCGCCTTCCTCGTCGGTCAGTGGTCGGACTTCACCGCCTTCATGAAGGGGCCGGCGCCATGAAAGCCGCCGTCGTGGTCTTTCCCGGCTCCAACTGCGACCGGGACTGTGCGGTGGCCATCGAGCGCTCTACGGGAGAGCGGCCGCAGATGGTGTGGCATGGGGAGAGCGCGCTGCCGGACAGGCTCGACCTGATCGTGCTGCCGGGCGGCTTCTCCTACGGCGACTATCTGCGCTGCGGGGCTATGGCGGCGCTCTCGCCGGTGATGGCGGCGATCACGCAGGCCGCGGAGCGCGGCGTGGCGGTGGTGGGGGTGTGCAACGGCTTCCAGGTGTTGTGCGAGGCCGGCATGCTGCCGGGCGCGCTGCTGCGCAACGCCGCGCTGAAGTACGTCTGCAAGCCGGTGTCGCTGCGCATTGAGAACGGCCAGACGCGGTTCACCGCGGGCTTCGGCGAGCGGCGCGAGGCGGTGATGACGGTGGGCAACGGCGAAGGCAACTATTTCGCCGACGACGACACCCTGGACCGGCTGGAGGGCGAGGGCCGGGTGGTGTTCCGCTACCTCGACAACCCCAACGGCTCAAGCCGCGGCGTCGCCGGCATCGTCAACGGCCGCGGCAACGTGCTGGGCATCATGCCCCACCCCGACCGGGCGTTCGAGCCGGAGCTGGGGTCCGCCGACGGCGCGGTGCTGTTCCAGAGCATCGCGGCGACCGCCTAGCTGCTCCCCCACTGGCGAAGCCGACCGAGGGGGCCGACGCGAAGCGGCGGCGCTGCCCCCTCCACCAGCTACGCTGGTCCCCTCCCCGTATGGGGGGAGGATCTCTACCGCACCGCCATCGCCGCCTCTCGCACCTCGCTAAGCGTAGCGCTGGGCGACATGCACTCCACGTCCACCTTCACGTGCACGATGGCCGGCAGGCCCGAGGCGTCCGCCGCCCGGAACCCCTCGGCGAAGTCCGCCGTCCGCTCCACCGTCGCCCCGTAGCCGCCGAAGGCGCGGGCGTAGGCGGCGAAGTCGGGGTTCTTCAGGTCCGTGGCGACCACCCGGCCGGGGAACTCGCGCTCTTGGAACAGGCGGATGGAGCCGTAGCTGGCGTTGTCCACCACGATGTTCACGATGGGCAGGCCGTACTGCACCTGGGTGGCGAACTCCTGCCCGTTCATCAGGAAGTCGCCATCGCCACTGAGCGAGACCACCTGCCGCTCGGGATACAGCCGCTTCATGGCGATGGCCGCCGGTGGTCCGTAGCCCATGGTGGCCGAGGCCGGGGCGATGTGGGTGTTCAGCCCGCGGAAGCGGTAGAAGCGGTGTAGCCACGCCGCATACCCGCCCGCGCCGTTGCAGAGGATAGCGTCCCGCGCGAGGTGCTCGCGCAGCCAGACCATGACCTCGCCGAGGTTCACCCCGCCCGGCTGGGGGGTCGGGGTCTGCGACCAGGCGCGATAGTCGCCGTGGGCGACCGGGGTCTCCGCAGCCCACGGTCGTGGACCAGAAGGCTGTAGATCCC
>CAXUEN010000166.1:0-5570 GCA_964249945.1 uncultured Caulobacteraceae bacterium
GCCCACGAGCGGCTGTTCGTCACCGGTAAGAACTGGCCCAAGCAGTTCCAGATCACACTGAAGCCGCGGCCTTGAAACCTTCTACCCTCAGGGAAGAGGGAGCTATTTCCGCGGACCCTTCAGCTTGCCCATCTGGTGCTTGGAACTCTGCGGCCGTTGGACCGGCCTGCGGGACGGCGTCGGGCCGGCGCTGTCGGACCGGCCGGGTGGCCGCTTGCGGTCACGCTGAGGCGGCAGGTCGGGTTCGGCCAGGGGGGTGATGCGCACGTCGTCAGGCCCCTCCTGCACCGCGGCGGCGAAGCGGGCGGCGGCGTGGGCGGCGATCTCGAAGCGGGTCTCGCGGTCAAACACCCGGATCGCCCCGATCTCGGACTTGGTGAGGTGGCCGCGCCGGCAGATTAGCGGCAGCAGCCAGCGCGCCTCCGCGTTCTTGGCGCGCCCGATGTCGATGCGGAACCAAGCCGACCCCTCGAACCCCGCCCGCGCCGCCACACCGCGGGGGGTGGCCGGTTCGGGCGTGGCGTCCACCAAGTCCTCCGGCGCGGGCAGGCTGGCGCGGCGCGCGCGCACCAGGGCGGCCACCAGCTGCTCGGGATCGGTGTCGGCCAGCAGGGCGCGGGCGACCGCGACGTCGTCCTCCGACGCCTCGCCGGAGGGACGGAGCTGGTCCACCAGCCGGGTTTGGTCGCGCTCGCGCACCTCTTCGGCCGTCGGCGCCGGTCCCCAGCCCGCCTGGATGTGGGCCAGGCGCAGCAGCGCCTCCAGCCGCCGGCGGCGAGGATGGGGGGTGAGCAGGATGGAGACGCCCTTGCGCCCGGCCCGGCCCGTGCGGCCGGAGCGGTGCTGCAGGGTCTCCGCATCGTTGGGCAGCTCGGCGTGGATGACTAAATCGAGGTCGGGGATGTCGATGCCGCGCGCCGCCACGTCGGTGGCCACGCACACGCTGGCGCGACGGTCCCGCAGCGCCTGCAGGGCGTGGGTGCGCTCGGCCTGGGTCAGCTCGCCCGACAGCGCCACCACCGAGAAGCCCCGCTCCACTAGGTTGGCGTGCAGCCGCCGCACCGCCTCGCGCGTGGTGCAGAACACCAGCGCCGCGCCCGCCTCATAGTAGCGCAGCAGGTTCACCACCGCGTGCTCCACGTCGCTGGGCGCAACGGCTATGGCGCGGTAGTCGATGTCGGCGTGCGCCGTCTCCCCGACGCTGGCGGTGATGCGGAGGGCGGATGGCTTCTGGTAGCGCTGGGCGAGCGCCACGATGGGCTTGGGCAGGGTGGCGGAGAACAGCAGGGTCCGCCGCTCCGCAGGGCTGGAGTCCAGGATCGCCTCGAGTTCCTCCCGGAAGCCGAGGTCCAGCATCTCGTCGGCCTCGTCCAACACCACGGCCGCCAGCGCCTCAGCTCGCAGCTGCCCGCGCTCCAGGTGGTCGCGCAGCCGCCCGGGCGTGCCCACCACCACGTGGCAGCCGGCCGCCAGCGCCCGCTGCTCGCGCCTGGGGTCCATGCCGCCGACGCAGGCCACCACGCGCGCACCCGCCTCCGCGTACAGCCACTCCAGCTCCCGCTGCACCTGCTGGGCCAGCTCGCGGGTGGGCGCGATCACCAGCACCTGCGGCGCGCCGGGGGACCCCAGCCGCTCGCCATCGGGGAGCAGTTCGCCCGCGAGCGCCAGCCCGTAGGCCACCGTCTTGCCCGAGCCCGTCCGCGCCGAGACCAGCAGGTCCCGCCCCGCCGCCTGCGGCTCGATCACCGCCAGCTGCACCGGCGTCAGCTCGGCATAGCCGCGCGCGTCGAGGGCCCGGGCGAGCGGGCTGGGAAGGTCTGGACGTGACATGAAGACGACGCTCGACGGCGGGAGGACGATGAGACGCGACGGAAGGGCGCGATCTGGCGTGAGAAACCTAGGCGCGGCGGGCAGCCGGCACAAGACGAGGGAAGGACTTCGGCCTAAAGGGTAGCCGATCGGAGGGTGATGGAAGCCGTCCGACAGGTCGAGCGGGTAGTACACTGATGCCAAGGACGCAGCCGCTCATGCGCTGCCGAGAGGTGAAGGGCGGCGCCTCGATCAACCCGGCCCCACTCGTCTGTGATCGCCTCAGCAACGCCTTGCTGGTCCCGCTGGGCTGCGGCTCGCCGGCCGGACTGTACGATACCGACGGGCGGCTTGTCCGCAGGGCCGCCTACTTCCGCGGACTGCCTCAACCGCACTTCCCCCTGGAAGCGGAAACGACGACGCTCAGCGTCAACCAAGCGCCGTTGGCCCCCCGCGACTACAGCTATGTATTCGGCGGCCACTATACGGCGCACTACGGGCATTTCTTCTTTGCGATGCTCAGCCGGCTCTGGGCGCTCCCGCGCCCGGCCCCGCCCGAGCTGCGCATCGTGCTGCTGGCGAGCGGCGATGTGGAGGAGCCGTTCAGGCACGAGTTCTCGGCCACGATCCTGCGCGCGCTCGGCCTCTCGCCGGAGAACTTCGCGACCCTCATCGAACCGGTCCGCTTCGAGAGCATCCTCGTGCCTGCGCCGGGCCTGGAGGAGAACCACGAGGGCCACGCCGCCTTCGCCGACTTCTGCCATGAGCTCGGCGCCCGCATCCTGGGCAGGCCTCCGTCGCGCGACCGGACACGCCCGGTCTTCCTGACGAAGCGGCTTGTGCAGGGCGGGGTGCACGCGATCCTCAACGAGGAGGTCGTCTGCGCCGCGCTCGAGAAACGCGGGGTCTCCATCGTTGCTCCAGAGCGGCTGACCCTGCAGGATCAGATCGGCATCTGGGCGGACAGTTCGGTGGTTTCGGGCGTGTTCGGATCGGCGCTGCATACGAGCCTGTTCGCCAACGGCCGCCCCTACATCGCCTTGAACCCGGAACGGTGGATCAATTCGAACCAGATCATCATCGATCGCGTCAACCGGAATACGGCGACCATCCTCTACCCCGACGACGACTATCTGAACGACAGTTCCGTAGAAGGCTCAGGCCACCGGCTGCGGTTGAAAGACCCGCAAGGCGCCGCGCGCCAGCTATGGCGTCACATAGAACGCGAGTATGACGCCGCCCAGCCGCCTTTACGCAGCGCTTGGTGGTCGCGTCGCGCCCTCGCACGGCGCCGGTAGCCGCACGCCCTCCCCCCGGCGGTCACGCGCCCAGCAGCTTCTCGATGTCCGCCTGCAGCGCCTCTGGCTTGACGGTAGGCGCATACCGCCCCGCCACCTGGCCGTCGCGGCCCACCAGGAACTTGGTGAAGTTCCACTTGATCGCCTCGGTGCCGAGCAGGCCGGGCTTTTCGGACTTCAGGAAGGCGTACAACGGGTCGGCGTGATCGCCGTTCACCTCGATCTTGGCGAACATGGGGAAGCTGACCTCGTAGGTCAGCGAGCAGAAGCTGGCGATCTCCGCCGCGTCGCCCGGCTCCTGCGCGCCGAACTGGTTGCAGGGGAAGCCCAGCACTTCCAGCCCCCGGTCCGCATACTTGCGCTGCAGCGCCTCCAGCCCCGCATATTGCGGGGTGAAGCCGCACTTGCTGGCCACGTTGACGATCAGCAGCACCTTGCCGCGATAGTCGGCCAACGGCTTGGGCTGGCCGTCGAGCGTCTGCGCGGCGAAGTCATAGGCTGTCGTCATGCGGCCCTCCCTGGCGGGCGCAGCATGTGCGCGCGCCGGCGCAGGCGCAACCCTCAGGCCGCTTCGCGCCGCACCAGCAGGCCGCGCTGGTCGAGCAGCTGGGCGATCTGCACCGCGTTGAGCGCCGCGCCCTTCCTCAGGTTGTCGGAGACGCACCAGAA
Organism: uncultured Caulobacteraceae bacterium; assembly: GCA_964249945.1. Taxonomy (GTDB): domain Bacteria; phylum Pseudomonadota; class Alphaproteobacteria; order Caulobacterales; family Caulobacteraceae; genus CAHJWH01. The sequence continues at coordinate 3,777 of CAXUEN010000166.1, forward strand.
GGCCAGGCCGTTCTCCACCGTGGGATCGGTGCGGATGCGGCTGACATAGACGGCGAACTCGCCCTGGCTCTCCTTGGGCGTGATGTAGCCGCCGTCCTCGCGCTTATCGACCACCACCACGCCCGGGCTCTCGCGCAGGATGTCGCGCGCCTCGTCCTCGTCCAGCTCGCGCTCGAACTCCACGTTCACCGCCTCGGAGTGGCCGACGAAGACGGGCACGCGCACGCAGGTGGCGGTGAGCCTGATCTTCGGGTCGAGGATTTTCTTCACCTCGGCCGTCATCTTCCACTCTTCCCTGGTGTAGCCGTCCTCCATGAAGTCGTCGATGTGGGGGATGACGTTGAAGGCGATCTGCTTGGTGAATTTCTTGGGGTCGGTGGGGCCGAGCACGAAGACGTTTTTGGTCTGGGTCCATAGCTCGTCCATCCCGGCCTTGCCCGCGCCCGAGACGGATTGGTAGGTCGAGACCACCACCCGCTTGATCACCGCCGCATCGTGCAACGGCTTCAGCGCCACCACCAGCTGGGCGGTGGAGCAGTTGGGGTTGGCGATGATGTTCTTCTTACGGAAGCCTTCGACGGCGTCGGGGTTCACCTCCGGCACGATCAGCGGCACGTCGGGGTCCATGCGCCAAGCCGAAGAGTTGTCGATCACCACCGGGCCCGCGCGCCCGATCTTCTCCGACCAGGCCTTGGACACCGTGCCGCCGGCGCTCATCAGCACCAAGTCGACGGAGGAGAAGTCGAACGCCTCCATATCCTCGCACTTGACCACGTGGTCGCCGAACTCGATGTCCAGCCCCTTGGACTTGCGGGACGCGAGGGCGTGTAGCCGGTCCACGGGGAACTTCAGCTCGTCCAGGATGACCAGCATCTCGCGGCCCACATTGCCCGTGGCGCCTATGATCGCGACGCGATAACCCACCGCGCTCTCCTAGTCCGTCTACGACCCGTGTTCAGGCAGGCGGTGGACCTAGCCCCTGCAGGACGCGCTTACAAGGCGGCGCGGCGTGCGCGCCACTCCGCGGCGCTCTGGCCCCAGATGTCCACGCGGTGGTCCTCAAAGGGCGGCGGCATGGCGCTGGGCCCCCGGTTGCGCGAGCCCAGGCGCCGGGCGAGCCTGGCGGAAGCGTGATTGTCGGGATCGATGCAGTGGATCACCTCGCTCCAGCCGAGGTGATCGACCGCCCAGTCCATGGCCGCCATGGCGGCCTCCCTGGCATATCCCCGGCCCCAGTGCGCCCGCGCCAGGCCCCAGCCGATCTCCGTCCCGGGCCAGCCCATGGGCCGCCAGGGGCCGACGCGGCCGAGCCAGCGGCCGTCCGCGCGGTCGAGCACGCTGAACATGCCGAACCCGTGCAGGGCCCATGCTCCGGCCATGGTGGCCATGAACCGCCAAGCGACGGGCGCCGGCTGCACGCCGCCGATGAAGCGGGCGGCGGCCTCGTCGGCCATCAGGGCGGCCCAGGGCTCGAAGTCCTCCGCCTGCGGCGGCCGCAGCACCAGGCGATCGGTGGTCAGGGTGGGCCCGAGGTCCGACATTCCCCCTCCTTAGCCTTCGCCGTGTCGCGGGCGGCCGATTCCAGGCAGACTAGCACCTGATTCGCCGGTTGGAGTCGCCGTGGCCGCGCCGTCCTCGCACATGTGGTACGTCAAGGCCGCCGGGGGGGTCTGGGGTCCCTATTCCGAGGCGCGCCTCGCCGGCTTCGTCGCCGAGGGGCGGGTGGGCGCCGTCACGCCGGTCTCCCCCTGGGCTACCGGCCCGTTCCAGCCCGCCGCCGCCAGCGCCGAGTTC
>CAXUEN010000167.1:0-5535 GCA_964249945.1 uncultured Caulobacteraceae bacterium
CCGAGTTCATGCGCGAGACCACCTACTGGCCCAAGCTCTGCCTGATCCAGGCGGCGGGCGTGGAGCACGGCGGCGTCATCGACCCCCTGGCCGAGGGGCTGAACCTGGAGCCCTTCCTGGACATCCTGCGCGACGCGCGCATCCTTAAGGTCTTCCACGCCGCCCGCCAGGACGTTGAAATCTTCAACAACCTGAAGGCCATTCCCAAGCCCCTGTTCGACACCCAGGTGGCGGCCATGGCGGCCGGCTTCGGCGAGCAGATCGCCTACGACGCCCTGGTGCGCCAGCTACTGCGCATCGACATCGACAAGTCCTCTCGCTTCACCGACTGGTCCCGCCGGCCGCTGTCGGAGGCCCAGCTCGACTACGCGGTGGGCGACGTGACCCACCTGGCCAAGCTTTACCCGCGACTGCGGGAGCGGCTGGAGAAGGCCGGGCGGCTGGCTTGGGTGAGCGAGGAGATGGACTTCCTCACCGACCCCGCCACCTACGACGTCGATCCGGAGAACGCTTGGCGCCGGCTGAAGCCGCGCAAGTTCAACCCCCGCTACCTCGCCGCCTTCCGCGCCGCCGCCGCCTGGCGCGAGCGCACCGCCCAGGCCAGAGACCAGCCGCGGGGGCGCATCATCAAGGACGAGGCGATGGACGAGATCGCCACCCAGCTGCCCCTGGACGTGGAGGCCCTGAACCGCCTGCGCTCGGTGCCCAAGGGCTTCGGCGGCTCGAAGTTCGGGCCGGACCTGGTGGCCGCCCTGCAGGAGGGGCTGCGCGACCCGGAGGCCTACGCCCCGGTAATCGAGCGCGCGGCCGCGCCGGCCCAGAACGCAGGCGCGGCGGTGGAGCTGCTCAAGGTGCTGCTGAAGGCCCGCGCCGAGGACGCCGGCGTCGCCGCCAAGCTGATCGCCACCGTGTCGGACCTGGAGCGCATCGCCTCGGACGACGAGGACGGTTCACCCGCCCTGCACGGATGGCGACGCGAGGTGTTCGGCGCGGACGCCCTGCGGCTCAAGCGTGGAGAGCTGGCCCTGGTGCTCGACGGCGCGCGGGTGCGGGTGACGGAGGTCGGGGGCGCCTAGGCGCCGCCGCTCCGGGGCTCTCCCAGCCAGAAGCGGGCGGTGATCTCATCGTCGCACAGGAACGGCTCGGCAGGCGTGATCCCCATCTCCGCGAAGTAGCGCGCCAGCCCGTCGTCTTCGAGGCTCCAGCCGAACATCTCGCGCACGGCGTCCGGGTAGGCGTCGCCCAGGATGCGGCTGTCGGGGTCCAGGTTGGTGATCAGCACCAGGCCGGTCGGGAAAGCGTCGATCGCGGTGATGTGCAGGTCCGGCCGGCGGCGCTTCAGCAGCAGGGCCGTCCGCCAGACGTCCCCCGTCCACCAGTTCCGGCGCGTCTCGTCGGCGGCGGTCGCCTCCGCCTGCGCCCTCGCCGCTATGCCTGGCTCGGGCGGGAAGCAGTCGTGCAGCACGACCACGGACCCCCGCCGGCAATGGCGCTCGGTGTTGACGAAGTCGCGCAGCAGGAACTCGCATCGGTGCATCCCGTCCAGGAAGGCGAGCTCGACCGGGGCGCCGAACACCGCCTTGGGATCGTGCGCCGCGAAGAACTGGTCGCTGGCCATGCGGTACAGGTGCAGGGCGGGCTTGGTGGAGAAGGCCCGGTCGAAGTCCCATTCCCCTAGCCTGAAGGCCGGGTCCACGGCGATCGTGGCGCAGCGGGACAGGGCCAGGGTGACCCCGTGCTCCGTGCCGATCTCCAGATAGGTGCGCGGCTGCAGCACCGCGTGCAGCCGCTCCAGGACCGTGCGGTAGTCCGCGCCCCGGCAGTCCGTGGTCACGCCCGCGCTTGCCTGCCGTCCGCCCGGCCGGGCTTAGCCGCCGGCCGCGTCGTCGTAGAAGCGCGCCACGTCGGCCTTCAGCGAGCGCAGCGCCTCGGGGTTCAGATAGACCATGTGGCCGGAGGGATAGTAGCTGAAGCGCAGGTTGGACTGCAGCGTGGGCGGCAGCTCCATGTGCTTTAGGTCGTATTCGGTGCCGAAGAAGGGCGTGGCCATGTCGTACCAGCCGTTCAGGCTCTCCACCTTTAAATGCGGGTTCTCCCGCATGGCGGCGCCCAGGTCCACCGCCACGTCGGGGTTGTTCTGCGGGTAGTTGGAGCCCGGCGCCTTGTGCTTCCAGTCCCACACCAGCGAGCGGTTGTAGTTGGTGGGGCGGTAGGTCAGGTCGCTGTGGTAGTCGAGCTGGCCGGACAGGTAGTTCTGGAAAGCCGCGACGAAGGCGCCGGTGATGCCGGTGTCGGACGGGTCGTACTCCGCGCTCTCCGAGCCCGCGTCGGGGTTGTAGCCGGTGAAGCGGCTGTCGTAGCGGCCCACGATCTGGCCCTGGTCGCGCAGCACCTCGGCGCGGAAGCGGTTCAGGTCCACCCGCAGGTTGGCGTTGATCAGGAACGGGACAGGCAGGCCGGTATAGGCGGAGAGCTGGCGGGCCACCGCGTCGCGCTCGGCCGGCTGCAGGTCCTGGCCCTTGGCGAGCGCCGCGGCGTAGGGCCCCCGCGCCCAGGCGCGCACCTCGGCCAGGAAGGCGGGCAGGTCGGCCGGTTTTGTCTGCAGACGGTCGTGGTACCAGGCGGTGGCCGCGAAGCTCGGCAGGTAGGCGATGTAGGTCTGGTCGTAACCCGGCTGGCGGATGCCGTAGTTCAGGATCGACGACAGCAGCGTGACCCCGTTCAGCTGGACGCCGTGGTCCTGCAGCATGTAGCTGAGCCCTGCCGAGCGGGTGGTGCCGTAGCTCTCGCCGAACAGGAACTTGGGCGAGTTCCAGCGGTCGTTGGCGGTGATGTAGCGTTGGATGCCTCGGGAGAAGGCGTCCAGGTCCTGGTCCACGCCCCAGAAGTCGGTGATCTTGGTATCGCCCAGCGGGCGGGAGAAGCCGGTGCCGATGGCGTCGAGGAACACCAGGTCGCTCTTGTCGATGAGCGAGTCCGCGTTGGGCTCCAGGTCGAAGGGGGCGTTGCGCGTGGACTGGGGCGAGTCGGTGTGGATGCGCACGGGACCCAGCGAACCCATGTGCAGCCAGAGCGTGGAGGAGCCCGGTCCGCCGTTGTAGAAGAAGGTGACCGGCCGGCGGCTGTCGCCCTTGGCGCGGTCGGCCACGTAGGCGACGTAGAACATCGAGGCGATCGGCTTGCCCTCGTCGTCGCGCAGCGTCAGCGTGCCGGCGGTGGCGGTGTAGGGGATCGCGTGGCCGCCGGCGGTCCAGATGTGACGGGTGCTGTGGGACTGCTCGTGGATGGGGGCAGTTGCGATGTCGGACGGCGCGATCTTGTCCTCGCCCACCTGCTTGGCGGCGGGGTCTGGCCGGTCTAGGCCCGTGCGGTCGCCCTTGCCGGGCTCGTCGCCCGCACGGGTGCTGCTGGCGGCGGAGCGGGCGGCCTGGGCCCAGGCGGGCGACAGCGGCGCAGAGATCAGGGCGCTGGCGAGGAGCAGGGCGGTGAGCCGCATGGGGGTCCTTGGGCGGAGCAGGTCGGCGGTCCAGACCGCTCACGCCGCATCGCCTCAAGGCGCCAGGCTGTCAAAGCATTTCGCTGCGGAAATCTGGCGGCGGTGCAGAGGGGCCTCTCAGATCATCGGGCCGGCGCGCACGCCGAAGGCCAGCATGCCGGCGCAGCTCGCCAGGTGAAGGCAGAAGCGACGGTGGCAGAACTTGGGGCGGGCGCGCATGGCGGTGTCTCCGGCTTGAGCTGGAAACCTTGCGAGATGAAGAAGGTTCCGGACTACCCGGCCGGCCGCCTCACCGTCGCCAGCGCTCGGCCGGCCATTCGACCGTCGGGCTCGGCGCCTCGTCCAGCTGGGCGAGCAGATAGGCGAAGACGCGGACCGCCTCGAACAGGTCGAAGGTGCGCCGCCAGCCCCGTTCCGCCACGGCGCGGGCCTGGGCTCCGTCGGCCCTGAACGCCCGGATCTGGCGCTTCAGATCGTCGAGGTCGGCGTAGGTGGCCAGCTCTTCCGGCCGGTACATCGCCTGGAAACCGGTCCGGGCGTCCACGAAGGTCAGCAGGCCGCTGCCCAGCATGTGGGCCATGCGGTCCGACGCGTAGAGCGGCTGGTCGCTGTAGCGCGACAGGGCCAGGCCCATCCGCGCCCCCTCCAGCGCCTCGAGATAGGCGCGTCCGCGAAGCCGCGGCTGGCCAAGACCAGGGCTGGCGAGCCGCAGGCCGGGCAGGGACGCGCGAAGCTCGGCCACCAGCGCCGAGGGCTTCACGGACCGGCCGCCCATCTGGCGCGGGCTGTCGTCGCCGGACGGGAAGACGAGGTCGGCGGGGGGGGCGGGATTGTCGAAGGCGCGGCCGGTCTCCACCGCGGCGTCCACGGGATTAGGCATGAAGGCGACGAAGCTGCGCGAGCCCGCGAACGCCCGCAGCGCCTCGCCCGCGGTGGTCACGAACATCGCGTCCACCGCCTCGCGCCGCGCCAGCAGCCGGGCGCGGGTGCGAGCCGAGGGCAGGGGATCGACGTTCACGTCGGCGATGCGCAGGCCCGGCGACAGGCGACGCGCTTCGTCGAGGCTGGCGTTGGCGATGTCGTCGGCGAAGTGGAGCAGGATCAGCTCGGGCCGCACCTCGTCCACCATGCGCAGGAACAGCGCGTTGCAGGCGCGCACCCCCAGCGGGCGGATACGGAACGGCGCGCGGGTGCGGCTCACCGCCCGGTCGGAGAACTCCGCCACCATGTGGCCGGCGCGGATGGCGGCGCGCCCGAGCTTCTGGCGGATGGCGTAGAGGTCGACATTGGCGGTGTCGCGCTCGCGCCCCGTCATCCAGTTGAAGTCGCCGACGTTGAGGATGCGCATCTGGGCCGCCGCTGTGCCCGGGCGATGTCCCGCGCCGCCGACCCTGGCGCAAGAGGCGGGGTTCCGGCTCAAGCGCCACGCAGTGAACAAAGCGGCAACCCGCCGGCTTGCTCCGGCCGGCGCATCCGGCCTAAACCCCGACAGGTTTGGAGGTCCGATGCGGTTTCGCAGCGCGGTGATCGCGGTGCTGACGACGTGGCTCGTCACCACGGGCTGTGTGGCGGAGCCGTCGGCCCGGCGCGAGGCCCTGCCGTCGCCGTCGCCTGCGCCCATCTCCGGCCCGGTCGCCTGGGTGCAGATGACGGGGCAGGGCGCGGAAGTGCGCTTGGTGCGGCCCGCCGGCGCATGTCCCATCGCCAAGGCGGACGGTCGCACCCTGCCGCTCACGTCCCGCGCCGCCGCCGACGCGCGCTTCCCGGCCGTCTGCAGCGCGGCCCTGCCCCGGGGAGTCCGCGGCGTCGAGGTCGCCGGGCATGTCCTGTCCGGGCCGAGCCCGGTGGTCCGCCGCATCGTGGTGTTCGCCGATAGCGGGTGCCGGATCAAGGGGCCGCTGGTCCAGGCCTGCAACGACCCCGCCGCCTGGCCCTTCGCCGAGGTCGCCCGCCACGCCGCCGCCCGTCGCCCCGACCTCGTCATCCACATCGGCGACTACTACTACCGCGAGTCCGGCTGCCCGGTCGGCGACCTGCGC
>CAXUEN010000168.1:0-5532 GCA_964249945.1 uncultured Caulobacteraceae bacterium
GCACCTGGGACTGGCCGTTGGCCGGCCCCCTCTGCAGCGACTTCCAGCCTGTGGAGACGGGTGGATGGGCGGCGCTGGGGCCGATCCAGTTCCCCGGGCCGCAAGGGCCGATACAGATGGTGGTCGGCCAGACGGTCGTCCCCGGCGAATACCTGGACGGCATGGATCTGGGCTCGATGCTGCAGCGGGAGTGCCGCAGGACGCCGACGCCCTGAATCCTCCCCTCTCGGGGAAGTCTCTTAGAGGATGAAGCGGGAGAGATCCGCGTTCTGGGCCAGCTCGCCCACGCGCTCGCGCACGTCGGACGCCTCTATCCGCACCGTCTCGCCGGCCCTGTCGGCGGCGTCGAAGCTCAGGGTCTCCACCACCTTCTCCAGCACGGTCTGCAGTCGGCGGGCGCCGATGTTCTCCACGCTGGCGTTCACCGCCACCGCGCAGTCGGCCAGGGCGTCCACCGCCGCGTCGCTGAACTCCAGCGTCACGCCTTCGGTGGCCAGCAGGGCCTGGTGCTGGCGGATCAGGTTGGCTTCCGGTTCGGTGAGGATGCGGCGCATGTCGGCCAGTGTCAGCGCCTTCAGCTCCACCCGGATCGGCAGGCGGCCCTGCAGCTCGGGCAGCAGGTCGCTGGGCTTGGAGACGTGGAAGGCGCCCGACGCGATGAACAGCACGTGATCGCTCTTCACCGGTCCGTGCTTGGTGGAAACGGTGGTGCCCTCGATCAGGGGCAGCAGGTCGCGCTGCACGCCCTCGCGGCTGACCTCGCCGCCCCCCCGGCGCTCGGTGGGCACGGCCACCTTGTCGATCTCGTCGATGAAGACGATGCCGGCATTCTCGACCAAGTCGACCGCCTCCCGCGTCAGGGCCTCCTGGTCCACCAGCTTCTCGCCCTCCTCGGCGATCAGGGGGCGCCAGGCGTCCTTGACGGTGATCTTGGCGGTCTTGGTGCGGCCGCCGAAGGCCTTGGACATCATGTCGGAGATGTTCATCACCCCGATGGAGGCGCCGGGCTGGCCGGGAACCTCGAACATGGGCGCAGCCCCGCCGGTCTCGGCCAGGGTCAGCTCCACCTCCTTGTCGTCCAGCTCGCCCGCGCGGAGCTTCCTGCGGAAGGTGTCGCGGGTGGCCGCCTGGGCGCCCGCCCCGACCAGGGCGTCGAGGATGCGGTCCTCGGCGGCGCCCTCGGCGCGGGCCTTGACACCGGCCTGGCGGCGCTCGCGCACCTGGCCGATGGCGACCTCCACCAGGTCGCGCATAATTTGGTCCACGTCGCGGCCGACATAGCCGACCTCGGTGAACTTGGTGGCCTCGACCTTCAGGAAGGGGGCCTGGGCAAGCCTTGCGAGGCGCCGCGCGATCTCGGTCTTGCCGACGCCGGTGGGGCCGATCATCAGGATGTTCTTCGGCGTCACCTCGTCGATCAGCTCGGGCCCGAGGCGGCGCCGGCGCCAGCGGTTGCGCAGCGCTATGGCCACCGCGCGCTTGGCCTCGGCATGGCCGACGATGAAGCGGTCGAGTTCGGAAACGATCTCGCGGGGGGAGAATTCAGTCATGGCGGGGACATAGCGTGGCCCGCGGCGGGTGCAACGCTCTCCTTTGGACTTGCGAGGTTGCGTTGCGCCGCTCAGATTGATTGGGCGTGGAGTGGAGGCCTGATCATAACCATGATGGTCACAGAGGCGTATGACGCCCTGTTGGCCGCCGGCGCCCCGGAGGACAAGGCGGCGCGAGCCGCCCAGGCGCTGGCCGGGTATGACAATCGCTTCAATAAGATCGAGGCGGATCTTACGCTGCTTAAATGGATGGTCGGCCTCGTAATTGCTGGCATCGTGGGTATGATCACCAAGACTTTCTTCTAAATGGCTCAGAGCGTCTCCAGCACCACGTTGGTGTTGGAATAAACGCAGATCTCCGCCGCGATCCCCATGGCGCGTCGCGCAATCTCTTCCGCTTCGAGGTCGAAGTCCTTGAGCGCCCGCGCCGCCGCCAGCGCATAGGGCCCCCCAGACCCGATCGCCGCGATCCCCGCCTCCGGCTCCAGCACGTCGCCGGCGCCGGTGATCGTGAACACGTTCGACACGTCTGCGGCGATCATCATGGCGTCGAGGCGGCGCAGGTAGCGGTCGGTGCGCCAGTCCTTGGCCAGCTCCACGCAGGCCCTGGCGAACTGCTCGGGATGGGCCTCCAGCTTCTGCTCCAGCCGCTCCAGCAGGGTGAAGGCGTCCGCCGTCGCGCCGGCGAAGCCCGCCACCACCTTGCCGCCCGCGAGCCTTCGCACCTTGCGGGCATTGGCCTTAACGATGGTGGCGCCCATGCTGACTTGGCCGTCGCCGGCGATCACAGTGCGATCGCCCTTCTTCACCGCCAGGATGGTCGTGCCCCGCCAGCCGGGTGTAGGAGCCTCGCTCATTGCGCATGCCTCATGGCCGGCCACATGGCGGCGTGCAGGGGTGCGGTCAAGTTCAGGAGCTGCATTGGCGTTCTCGGACCAAGACGTCGAACGCTATGCCCGCCACCTGGTGCTGCGCGAGATCGGCGGGGCGGGCCAGCAGGCGCTGCACGCCGCGCGGGTGCTTCTGGTGGGCGTGGGCGGGCTGGGGAGCGCGGCGGCCCCCATGCTGGCGGCCGCGGGCGTGGGGACGCTCGGCTTGGTGGACGGCGACACGGTCGGCCTGTCCAACCTGCAGCGCCAGACGCTCTACGACACCGTCGACGTCGGCCGACCCAAGACGGCGGCGGCGGCGGGGCGGCTCGCGGGCCTCAACCCCGGGGTGCGCCTGCAGTTGCATCCGGTCATGGTGACCGCGGACACGGCGGAGGCTCTGGTGGAAGGCTACGACCTGGTGCTGGATGGGACCGACGACTTCGCCACCCGCTTCGCGGTCAACGCCGCCTGCCTTCAGACCGGCCGGCCCCTGGTCTCCGGCGCCATCGAGCGCTGGACCGGCCAAGTCGGCGTGTTCGCCGCGGGGCTGACGCGCGGGCGCCCCCTGGCCGAGCGGCAGCCCTGCTACCGGTGCCTGACGCCCGAGATCCCGCCGGGCGCGGAGACCTGCGCCCGGGTGGGCGTGATGGGCGCTCTGGCAGGGGTCGTCGGCGCGATGATGGCGCTGGAGGCGGTAAAGTGGATCACCCGCGCCGGCCAGCCCCTGGCCGGGCGGCTGCTGATCTACGACGCGCTGGCGGGCGAAACGCGGACGGTGCGGCTGCCGCCCGACCCCGCCTGTCCGGCCTGCGGCGAGGCGACCACCTTGATGTAGGCGGCCATGTCGGCGGCGATGGCCTGGTAGACGGCCGCGCTCTGGGCCGCATGCTTCGGCTGAGGCGCCTTGATCCGGCCCCTCGCGTCGTTGGCGTAGAAGACCAGGGCCCCGTTCCGGCGCGCGACGTCGGCGAGCTGGTCGCGATAACTCGCTAGGTCGTAGTCGATCAGCGGGTCCGACGAGGGCATCGGCGCCACCACGAAGACCGCCGCGCCCCGGGCGTGGGCCGCAGCGATCATCCGGGTCAGGGCGTCGTCGTAGTCCGAGATCGGCGTGTGCGCCCGCGGGTCGCCATACCCGTAGCAGAGGATCAGCAGGTCGCCAGGCGGCCGGCCCGCCCAGCGGGCGGCGCTGGCCTGGACGGTGTCGCCCGGATAGCCGCGGTTTTCCACCTGAACGCCCGGCAGGGCCTTGCGCAGCGCCTGGCTGATGGTGATGGCGGCCTGGCCCGCATCGGCGCCGTTGATGATGCGGCGGGAGCGGCCGGTGGCCAGCCCGTAGGCCAAGTCGTCGCCCTGGACCACGACGAGGCCGCGCCGCGGCACCACGGCCTCGCCATAGCTATTCAGCTCGGGGCCGATCTGGTCGCCGCTGGGCTGGAAGTAGCGGTGCTCCGACCGGCGCGCGCAGCCGGTGGCCGTGAGCGCGCCCAGCAGGGCGAACGCGGCGAAGGGGAGGCGGCGGGTCTGCATCAGGCCGTTCTAGCCCAGCTCGGCCGCCGGCGAAATCACCGCGGCGACGCCTGGGCCCGCGTTTGGGCCTGCGCCGAGGCGAGGCTGGCGTTCGGGACGGACCAGCCCCGGCCGGTGGCGACGAACAGCTGGATGGCGTCGAGATACCGCTGGGCCGCCGCCTGGGTCAGGCGGTAGCGCGCCACGTTCACTTGGCGCTGGGCGTCTACCACCGGCAGCAGGCCCTGGCCGCCGATCCGATAGGCGGCGCTGTTCAGCCTCAGCGTCGCCAGGGCGGAGTCCAGCGAATGCTGCTGGGCGGCGATGGCCCCCTCGTCGTGGGCGAGGCTTGCAAGCAGGTCGGCCACCTGGGTGAAGGCCCGCAGCATCACGGTCTCGTAGTCGGCGGTGCGGGCCCGGGCCAGCTGCACCGCCTCCTCGCGCTGGGCGCGGAGCTGGCCGCCGTGGAACAGGGGCTGGGTCAGGCCGGCACCGAGCGTGTAGGCGGTGGCGGTGTAGTCGAAGATGGTGCCGGGGATCAGCGCGCTCTGGGTCAGGGCGGCGGTGAGGTTAATGTTCGGATAGAGCTTGGCGGTCTGCACGCCGACCTCGGCGGTGGCGGCGTGGGCCTGGGCCTCGGCCTCCAGGATGTCCGGGCGCTGGCGGACCAAGTCCGCCGGCACGCTGACCGGGATCGTGGCCGGGATCGGCAGGTCGGCCAGGGTGAAGTCCGGCGGGGTGTAGCTGGCCGGCGGCTGTCCCTCCATCATGGCAAGGGCATGGCGCGCCTGGGCCAGCTGCTGCTGCAGCGGCGGCAGCAAGGCGGCGTCGAGCGCGCTCTGGGCGTCGGCGTTGACACGCGCCTCCTCCGCCACGCCGCCGACCGCCTGGGCGCTGCGCACCAGGGCGATGTCGTGCTGGTCCGCTTCAAGCATGCCGTCGACCGTGGCGACCTCGGCATGAATGGCGGCGATGATGGCCGCCTGGGTGGCGATCTGGCCGGTGAGGGTCAAGTAGGCGGCGTCCAGGTGGTGAGACTGCGCCTCCACCTTGGCCTTGGCGGACTCCACGTTGCGGCGCTGCTCGCCGAAGACGTCGAGCGCGTAGGAAACGGTCGCGCCCACCGAATAGATGTCGATGGTCGGGTTGTTGTTCACGCCCGGGAAACTGTCCGGGTTCAGTCCCAGGGTGGCGAAGTTCAGCCGCTGTTCCTGCAGGCCCAGCTGGGCGTCGGCCTGGGGCAGCTGCTGACCGTGGGCGACGCGCAGCTCCTGGCGGGCCTGCTGCAGCACCGCGTCGGTGGACTGAAGGGTGGGGTTGTCGGCCAGGGCCTGACGCATCAGCCCGTCCAGCGCCGGCGAGTGGAAGGCGACCCACCAGGACCGCACCACCTCAGCGCCGAGAGCCACGCGGGTGGAGGTGGGCCCGTCGTCGCCGGCCATGGCGTAGCCCGGGACCGCAGGCGGCGGAGGGCGATGGAAGTCCGGCCCCACGGCGCAGGCGGAGAGGGCGAACGCGAGCAAGAGGGCGCAGCCATTCCCCCTGCCCGTCGGGAAGAGGGTCGGGCGAGGAGTTGCGCCGCCACCTGAGCTTGCGAGCGC
>CAXUEN010000169.1:0-5526 GCA_964249945.1 uncultured Caulobacteraceae bacterium
GGAGGCCCGGGGCGGCCTGCGGCTTCTCGGGGAAGGGCGGCTCGGGGTACTGATGGCGGGGGTCCTGCATGCGCAGGCGCGCGTCGGCGGCGGGAAAGGCGTTCTGGGGGGCGTCCATGGGGATGGTCCTGGCGGCGAACGCGAGGATGCGTATGCCTTCGCGGCCGTAACTGATGCGAGGCGCGGGAGGTTCACCGCCGTCTCCCCTTCCCCGCTACGCAGGGGAGGAGAGTTCACCCCGCGCCGTGCCGCCCCTTCACCAGCTCGTCCACCACCGCAGGGTCGGCCAGGGTAGACGTGTCGCCGAGCTGGTCGGTGGCGCCCTCGGCGATCTTGCGTAGGATGCGGCGCATGATCTTGCCGGAGCGGGTCTTCGGCAGGCCCGGCGCCCACTGGATGGCTTCGGGTGCGGCGAACCGGCCGATGTCGGTGCGGACCACGTCGGCGAGCGTCTTCTTCAGCTCGTCGGTGGGCTCCCGGCCCTGCTTCAGGGTGACATAGGCGTAGAGGCCCTGGCCCTTGATGTCGTGGGGAAAGCCGACCACGGCGGCCTCCGCCACCGCCGGGTGGCCGACCAGGGCGCTCTCCACCTCGGCGGTCCCGATGCGGTGGCCGGAGACGTTGATGACGTCGTCGGTGCGGCCGGTGATCCAGTAGTAGCCGTCGGCGTCGCGACGGGCCCCGTCACCGGTCGTGTACTTGCCGGGATAGGTCTTGAAGTAGGTGTCGACGAACCGCGCATGGTCGCCGTAGACGGTGCGCATCTGGCCAGGCCAGCTGCGGGCGATCACCAGGTTCCCCTCCGCCTCGCCCTCCAGCACCTTGCCTTCGGCGTCCAGCAGTTCGGGCATGACGCCGGGCAGGGGCAGGGTCGCAGAACCGGGTTTCAAGCCCACCGCGCCCGGCGTCGGCGAGATCAGCACGCCGCCGGTCTCGGTCTGCCACCAGGTGTCCACGATGGAGCAGCGGCCCTCGCCGACCACCTCGTGGTACCAGCGCCAGGCCTCCGGGTTGATGGGCTCGCCGACCGATCCCAGCACGCGGAGCGAGGCGCGCGAAGTCGCCTTCACCGGCGCGTCGCCCTCGCGCATCAGAGCGCGGATGGCGGTGGGGGCGGTGTAGAAGATGTTCACCTGGTGCTTGTCGACCACCTGCCAGAGGCGCGAGCTGTCCGGCCAGGTGGGCACGCCCTCGAACATCAGGCTGGTCGCGCCGTTGGCCAGCGGGCCGTAGACGATGTAGCTGTGGCCGGTCACCCAGCCCACGTCGGCGGTGCACCAGAACACCTCGCCATCCCGGTAGTCGAACACCGTCTCGTGCGTGTAGGCGGCCCAGAACAGATAGCCGCCGGTGGTGTGCAGCACCCCCTTGGGCTTGCCGGTCGAGCCCGAGGTGTAGAGGATGAATAAGGCGTCCTCCGCGTTCATCGGCTCAGGAGGACAGTCGGCGGAGACGTGGGCCGCCTCCGCCTCGTAGGCGAAGTCGCGACCCTCGGTCATGGCGACGGCCTTGCCGGTTCGGCGCACCACCAGCACGGTGTGCACGCCCTGGGCTCGCTCCAGCGCCTGGTCCACGCTGGCCTTGAGCGCGAAGGTCTTGCCGCCGCGCACGCCTTCGTCGGCGGTGATCACCACCGTGGAGCCGCAGTCGGCGATACGGTTGGCGAGGCTCTCGGGCGAGAAGCCGCCGAACACCACCGAATGCACCGCGCCTATCCGCGCGCAGGCCAGCATGGCGTAGGCGGCCTGCGGGATCATGGGCATGTAGATCGTGACCCTGTCGCCCTTCAGGACGCCGTGCGCCTTCAGCACGTTGGCGAAGCGGCAGACTTCCCCGTGCAGCTCGTGGTAGCTGATGGCGCGGCTGTCGGCGGGGTCGTCGCCCTCCCAAAGGATCGCGGTCTGGCCGCCGCGGGTTTCCAGGTGACGGTCGATGCAGTTGGCGGAGACGTTCAGCACCCCGTCGCCGAACCAGCGGATGTGCAGGTCGCCCGCCTTGAAGGAGACGTCGCTGACCTCCGTGAAGGGCGTGATCCAGTCCAGCCGGCGGCCCGCTTCGCCGAAGAAGGCGGCGGGGTCGCGCGCGGCCCGCGCCCGCTCGGCCGCATAGGTCTTCGCGTCGCGGGGCGAGGCGGCGGCGAGGTACGTCGGCGGCGGGAAGACCTTGGGCGCGGCATCGTCCATGGGGCGTCTCCTCTTGTCGTTCCGCAGGCTAGCTCTTGTCGTTCCGCAGGCTAGCGCCCGGCTCCGGTCGTCCGCAAGCGGAGCAGGGCCTAGGCAGGGGGGCGGCTCAGGTTGAGGCCGGGCGCGCGCTCGTGTACCCGTCCCCTCCGACGCGGCGCGCTCCGATGCGGCGCTTGCAGGATACCCAAGAACGCCATGACCGCCCTAGACCTCTCGCTGCCCGCCTACGCCATGGCGAGCTTCGACCATGACGACCTGCTGTCCTGCGCGAGGGGCGAGATGTTCGGTCCCGGCAACGCCCAGCTGCCCTCGCCACCTATGCTGATGATGGACCGCATCACCGAGATCACCGCCGACGGCGGCAAATACGGCAAGGGTTTCATCCGCGCCGAGATGGACGTGTCGCCCGACCTCTGGTTCTTCGCCTGCCACTTCCACGAGGATCCGGTAATGCCCGGGAGCCTGGGGGTGGACGCCCTGTGGCAGCTGGTGGGCTTCTTCCTGGGCTGGTCCGGCAAGCCCGGGCGCGGCCGCGCGCTGGGCGCGGGCGAGGTGAAGTTCCGCGGGCAGGTGACGCCCGACGTCAGGCGCATCACCTACCTGGTGGACATGAAGCGGATGATCGACCGCAAGCTGATCATGGGCATCGGCGACGCGGTGCTGGAGGCCGACGGCAAGCCCATCTACACAGCCGAGGACCTCCGCGTCGGCTTGTTCGACGCCAAGGGCCTCGTGTAACACCCGCGAAACAGACCTCACGAGGAAGGACCATGCGCCGCGTCGCGGTCACGGGGATCGGCATCGTCTCCTCCATCGGCTCCACGGCTGAGGAGGTGGTCCGGTCCCTGCGCGAGGCCCGCTCCGGCGTGGTCTCGGCCCCCGAATACGCCGACCTCGCCTTCCGCTGCCAGGTGCATGCGCCGCCGAAGATCACAGGCGGTGACTGGGAGGCGCTGGTGGACCGCCGCGCCGCGCGCTTCCTCAGCGCCGGCCTTGGCTACGCCCATATCGCCATGGAACAGGCGATTACGGACGCCGGCCTGACGCCCGCTGACCTGGCTCACGAGAAGACGGGCCTGATCGTGGGCGCCGGCGGCCCCTCCACCCGCACCATCGTCGCCGCGGCCGAGACCACCCGCGCCAAGGGACCCAAGCGCGTGGGGCCGTTCGCGGTGCCCAAGGCCATGTGCTCCGGCCCGTCGGCGGTGCTGTCGACCTGGTTCAAGACCCGCGGCGTCAACTATTCGATCTCCTCGGCGTGTGCGACGTCCACTCACTGCATCGGGGCGGGCTACGAGCAGATCGCCATGGGCAAGCAGGACCTCGTCTTCGCCGGCGGCTGCGAGGAGCTGGACTGGACCCTGTCGGTGCTGTTCGACGCCATGGGCGCCATGTCCTCCGGCTTCAACGACCGCCCGGCGGTGGCCTCACGGGCCTACGACGCCGCGCGCGACGGCTTCGTGATCGCCGGCGGCGCCGGCGTCGTGGTGCTGGAGGCGCTGGACCGGGCGAAGGCGCGCGGCGCTACGATCTACGGCGAGATCGCCGGTTACGCCGCCAACGCCGACGCCCACGACATGGTCGCGCCCTCGGGCGAAGGCGCGGTGCGCTGCATGAAGCTGGCGCTGGAAGGGGTGGACGCCCCCGTCGACTACCTGAACCCGCACGGCACCGGCACCCCCATCGGCGACGCCAAGGAGATGGACGCGGTGCGCCAGGTGTTCGGCGAGCGCATCCCCCTGATCTCGTCCACCAAGTCGCTGACCGGCCACAGCCTGGGCGCGGCCGGCGCGCAGGAGGCGATCTACGCCCTGCTGATGATGAGGGACGGCTTCGTGGCCGAGAGCGCCCACATCGACCAGCTCGACGAGGCCTTCGCCGACCTCCCCATCCTGCGCGAGCGCCGCGACGGCGTGCAGCTGAACACAGTGATGAGCAACAGCTTCGGCTTCGGCGGCACCAACGGCTGTTTGGTGATGACGCGGTACGACGGGTGAGGACCCACATAATCTCCCTCTCCCCTCGGGGAGAGGGAAGGGGCCCGTGCGCAACATGGGAAGGGTGAGGGGAACAGCCAAAGGAACCATGCGCTTGCGGAGCCCCTCATCCTCTCAGCCTGCGGCCGGGCCCCTCCCTCTGCCCCGGGGGGGGAGGGGATGAACATCGCCGGCCGACCTACCCGCACCATCTGGCCCGCACCCGACGGCTCCGGCGACGTGGAGATTCTCGACCAGACGCGCATCCCGCACGAGGTCGTCGTCGTGCGCCTGCGCACCCTGGACGACGCGGTGCGCGCCATCGCCGACATGCAGGTGCGCGGCGCGCCCCTGATCGGCGTGGCGGCGGCGTACGGGGTGTGTCTCGGCCTGCGTGAGGACGCTTCGGACGAGGGTCTGGAGGGGTGGCACGACCGGCTGCTCGCGGCCCGACCCACGGCGGTGAACCTCGCCTGGGCGCTGGGCGAAATGCTCGCCGCCGTCCGTAACCGCCCCCGCGGAGATCGCCTGGCCGCCGCCTGCGCCCGCGCCGCCGAACTGGCGGAGGCCGACGTGGCGACCTGCGAGGCCATCGGCGAACACGGCGCCCGCCTCATCGCCGAACACGCCGAAGGCAAGGGCGGTGGCAGGGTGGACGTGCTGACCCACTGCAACGCCGGCTGGCTGGCGGCGGTGGACTGGGGCACGGCGCTCGCTCCCGTCTACAAGGCCCATCGCGCGGGCATCGACGTCCACGTCTGGGTCGACGAGACGCGCCCGCGCAACCAGGGCGCCAGCCTCACCGCCTTCGAGCTGGGACAGGAGGGCGTGCCCCACACCATCATCGCCGACAACACCGGCGGACACCTGATGCAGCACGGACGCGTGGACCTCTGCATCGTCGGCTCCGACCGCACCACCCGCACCGGCGACGTCTGCAACAAGATCGGCACCTACCTGAAGGCGCTGGCGGCCCGCGACAACGGCGTGCCCTTCTACGCCGCCCTGCCGTCCTCCACCCTGGACTGGAGCCTGACCGACGGAGTGGTGCAGATCCCCATCGAGCAACGTTCGCCTGAGGAGCTGACCCGCATGACCGGCCGCACGGCGTCGGGCGAGGTGGTCAGCATCGACATCGCCGCGCCGGGCAGTCCGGCCGCCAACTACGCCTTCGACGTCACGCCCGCGCGCCTGGTCAGCGGGATCATCACCGAGCGGGGCGGCTGCACCGCCGACGAGGCGTCGCTGGCCGCCCTGTTCCCGGAGCATCGCCCCGCCGCCCCGCCCACGCCCACGCCCAGGTGAGCGTCGCGCCCCAGCCGCTGCACATCGTCCGAGAAGGCCAGGCGCTGCAGGCGGTCGACCTG
>CAXUEN010000170.1:0-5526 GCA_964249945.1 uncultured Caulobacteraceae bacterium
CGGCCGCGCCATCGAGGGCAGCGGCGAGCACCTGTGGCCGGACAGCCTGGAGGTGATGGGCTGGCGCATCGATCCGGTCGGCTTCGGGGTGATCCTCTCGGCCGCGGTGCCGGCCTTCGTGGAAAAGCAGCTGCCCCGGGCGGCGCAGGCCTTCCTGGATCGCGCCGGCCTCGGCCCGCAGGACGTCAGCCGCTACGTCTGCCATCCCGGCGGCGCCAAGGTCGTGCCGGCCATAGAGGCGGCGCTGGACCTGTTGGCGGGCTCGCTGGATGTGGAGCGCCAGGTGCTGGCCGAGTACGGCAACATGAGCGCGCCCACCGTCCTGTTCATCCTCGACCGGGTGCTGAACGGCGGCTCGGCCTCGGCGGACGGCAGCGGACGTCTGGTGGTCAGCGCCATGGGGCCGGGCTTCACGGCGCAGTTCGTGACGCTGGGGCCCGTCGGCGCGTGAGCCTGCCCGCGCTTCTGCTGCTGGTGTTCGTGACGCTGCAGCGGCTGGCCGAACTCGCCTGGAACCGCCGCAACGAAGCCGGCCTGCGGGCGGCGGGCGCGGTGGAGGCGGGGGCGGCGCACTATCCCGTCATGGTGGTCCTGCACGGCGCCTGGCTGGTGGCGCTGTGGGTGTACGGATTGGACCGGCCGCTGCTCTGGCCCTGGGTGGCGGTCTACGGGCTGTTGCAGGCCGGCCGGGCCTGGGTGCTGGCGACGCTGGGACGGCGCTGGACCACCCGGGTGTTCGTGGTTCCGGGCGAGACCCTGGTGCGGCGCGGCCCCTACCGCTTCGTCAGCCACCCGAACTACGTGGTGGTGGCGCTGGAGATCTTCGTCCTGCCTCTGGCGTTCGGCCTCTGGGCGGTGGCGCTGCCGTTCGGGCTGGCGAATTTGGCCCTGCTGGCCTGGCGCATCCGGGTGGAGAACCAGGCCCTGAGGGCCGCCGTACGACTATAGAAACGATCGTCCCGATCCAAACGCCGGCGTCCCTCTCCCTTGAGGGGGAAGGAGGTCTGCCAAACGGCTCGAAAGGTCTGCGCGTGAGGCCGCGCCTCACCCCCCCGGCACGTGGTCCGCGTTCGCATCCGCACCCATGTGATCGCGCGCTTCCACCGTCAGATCGGCGATGCGGGCGCGCACCGCCTGCGGGCGCACCGCCACGCCGTGCTCGCCGAAGTCCGCCACCACCTTCTGGTAGACCTCCTCGGTCCCGGGGGCGCTGAGGTCGGCGTGCACCAGGCCGGCCACGTAGGCCTCGAGCGCCGCCTCCTTCAGGCCCATCAGCCCGCCGGCCCACTGACCGACCAGCCGGTCGCGCCGAGCCCGGACCTTGAACTCCAGCTCTTCCTCGAAGGCGAAGTGGGCCTCGAAGGCGTGTTCACGGTCGTCGAAGGTCGTCATCGTCAGGTGTTCCGTGATCGGATGGGAGGGTGAACGCCGCAGCGCCCCGGAGGATCAATCCGGCGGCCGGATCTACAAGGGGAGCCGGTCATTGCGGCGCCTCGACGACCGCGTCGTCCACCAGGTCGTGGAAGCGGCCGTAATCGAGGTACCGGCCGCCATCCTCCTCGGTCAGGATGATGTCGGCCATGCGCTTGCCCCAGACGATCTCGTGGGGGAGATAGGAATGGCGGGCGTGGATGCGCTGGGCGAAGGTGTCGTCCACCCCGGACAGCACGATGACGATCTCCACTATGTCCGCCTCGAGGGACTCGCGGGTGGCGCCGTGCAGCGGGCTGTCCTCGTCGATCACGTGCATCATGGTCCAGGACAGGCCGAACAGCGGCGAGTGCGACCGCACCATCTTCAGGTCGACGAAGCCCCGGTACTCCACCCCCTCGCGGCTGAACCCGCGGCGGGCCAGGGTGACGCTGACGTCGGCCTCAAGGATCTGGTTGTTGCGGATGTTGCCGGCGCGGAACATCAGATTTAGCTGGCCATTGCGGGGCGTCACCACCGCGCAGCGGCTGAACATCACCCGCGCGGTCGGCCGCGAGACGCGGGAGAAGATCAGCCCCGTCCCCACCGCCGTCAGCGCCAGGCTGGTGAAGGCCTCCACCGTCACCAGCACGTTGGCGTAGACGCTCTTCGGCCACATGTCGCCATAGCCGATGGTCCCCAGCGTCTGGACGCTGAAGAAGAAGTCGTCGAGCAGCACCCCCGGCCGCGCCTGGGCCACGCCCCCCGGCTGCAGCCAGAACAGCACCGCGAACAGGGCGATGACGCCGAGATAGACCCCCACCCACAGCAGCAGGAACCGCGCCCAGCTGAGCGTCATCAGCCAGTGATAGCCGTCGCCGAAGCGCTGCTGCTTCAGGCCGGCCACGCGTACCGACGTGCGCCCGTCCCGCGACACGAAGCGCGGATAGGGGTCCTGCGCCTGCGACGCGCCGTTGTCGACGGCGCCCAACACGGGGTTGCTGTGGAGCGGGGCCTTCACAGCCAAGCTCCTTAGCCCATCGAAGCGGCGGCCTGAAGCCACGGCGTCCCGCATTGCGGCGCGCCCAGGCTTGCACGCGGCGATTGATCGGGCGAACGCACCGCAAAGGTTCATCTCTGGAGCAAAGCCCTCTAAGACGCCTCTCACGTGCGGGCCGGAGGCGGGTGATGGAGAGGGGGGTGGTGGTCCGCGGCCCGCGCAGCCTCCTGCGCCAGATCCGCGAGGCCCTGGCCGGCGGCGGCCCCGCCCAGGACCGGCTGGACAAGGTGGTGCGGGTCATCGCCGGCTCCATGGTGGCCGAGGTCTGCTCCCTCTACCTGCGCCGCGCGTCCGGCGACATGGAACTGTTCGCCACCGAAGGCCTGAAGCGCGAGGCCGTCCACGTCACCCGCATGAAGCCCGGCGAGGGGCTGGTCGGCGAGATCATGCGGCAGGGCCGGCCCATCAACCTGTCCGACGCGCCGTCCAACCCGAACTTCTCCTACCATCCGGAGACCGGCGAGGACCCCTACCACGCCTTCCTGGGCGTGCCGCTGCTGCGCGGCGGGCGGGCCATCGGGGTGCTGGTGGTGCAGAACCGCACCGAGCGCATCTATGACGAGGACGAGGTCGACGACCTGCAGACCATCGCCATGGTGCTGGCCGAGATGGTCGCCGCCGGCGAGGTGGTCGGCCAGGCCGAGTTCAAGGGCGTGGAGCTGCAGCCCCACCGCCCCGAGCGGCTGAAGGGCATGCGCTTCGCCGACGGCCTGGCGATCGGGGTGGCCGTGCTGCACGAGGCGCCCGTGGCGCCGGAGAAGCTGCTGGCCGACGACGCGGCCCACGAGGCGAGGCGCCTGGAGCAGGGCCTGCAGCGCCTGCGCCGCCAGATCGACGAGATGCTGGACGGCTCCCACGGCCTGGTCGGCCAGACCTTCGAAGTGCTCGAAGCCTATCGCATGTTCGCCCACTCGAGAGGGTGGAACCGCAGCCTGGAGGACGCGGTGCGCTCGGGCCTCACCGCGGAGGCCGCGGTGGAGCGGGTCCGCTCCGAGCAGCGGGTGCAGATGAACCAGGCCCGCGACGCGTACCTCCGCGAGCGGCTGCACGACCTGGAGGACCTGGCCGACCGGCTGCTGCGCATCCTCGCTGGCGAGACGCCGGGCTCCCGGGTGCTGCCGGCGGACGCGGTGCTGATCGCCCGCAACCTGGGTCCCGCCGACCTGCTGGAATACGACCGCACGAAGCTGCGGGGCCTGTTGCTGGAGGAAGGCTCCAGCGCCAGCCACGCCTCCATCGTCGCCCGCGCGCTGGGCATCCCGTGCGTCGGCCGCCTGCCGGGCCTGCGCGACCGGGTGAACCCCGGCGATCCGGTCATCGTGGACGGCGAGATCGGCGAAGCGTTCCTCCGCCCCCGCCCTGACGTGATCGAGGCGGTTCAGGCCCGCGCGGCCGTGCGCGAGCAGCGCCGGGCCGACTTCGATCGCCTGCGCGACACCCCCGCCTTCACCCGCGACGGCGGCAAGGTCACCCTGCTGATGAACGCCGGCCTGGCGGTGGACCTGGAGAGCCTGGAGATGACCGGGGCGGAGGGCATCGGCCTGTTCCGCACCGAGTTCCAGTTCATGGTGGCCGAGGAGCTGCCCCGCCTGGACGCCCAGACCGCGCTCTACGCCCGGGTGATGGAGGCCGCGGGCGAGCGTCCCGTCACCTTCCGGACCCTCGATCTCGGCGGCGACAAGGTGCTGCCCTACCTGCAGGCGGAGCGGGAGGACAATCCCGCGCTCGGGTGGCGCGCCATCCGCATGGGGCTGGACCGGCCGGCGCTCCTGCGCATGCAGCTCCGCGCCCTGATCGCCGCCGCCCGCCACCGCGATCTGCAGGTCATGTTCCCCCTGGTCGCCACGGTGGACGAGTTCCGCACGGCGCGTAGCCTGGTGGACCGCGAGCTCGCCTGGGCTCAGCGCCGCGGCCGCCCGATCCCGGAGCGGGTGCGGGTGGGGGTGATGATCGAGACGCCGGCCCTGATCTGGCACCTGGACGCCCTGCTGCCGATGACCGACTTCATCTCGGTCGGCACCAACGACCTGATGCAGTACCTGTTCGCCGCCGACCGCGGGAACCCGCGCGTGTCGGACCGCTACGACCTGCTCTCGCCCCCGGCGCTGCGGGCGCTGAAGACCATCGGCGACGCCTGCGCCGACACCGGCACCCCCGTATCGGTCTGCGGAGAGATGGCGGGGCGGCCGCTGGAGGCCTTCGCCCTGATCGCGCTCGGCTTCACCCGGCTGTCCATGCCGCCCTCCGGGATCGGGCCGGTGAAGGCCATGGTGCTGTCGCTCGATGCGGGGGCGGCGCGGCGCGGCCTGACGGCAGCCTTAAAATCAGGCGCGGGCTCGGTTCGTAATGAAATCGAGACACTTGCGCGCAAATTAAATGTCGCAGTGTGAGCGCATTGTCGCCTTTGCGCCTTTCTTGTTAGTCACGGATCGAAGCGGGATCGAGCTGACCGGACGCGAGTCGCGCCACCGGCGGGGGAGCGTAGGGGGACACCGGACGCCATGGCGCCGTTGGATACCGGCTCAGTGACCAATGTGGTGCGCCTGGCCGAGCCGCTGGGCCGCGGTCCCGGCCCGCTGGCGGCCGACTCGGCGACCCTCGGCGCCTACCTGCGGGCCGTGCGCGAGCACAAGGGCCTGAGCCTGGTCCAGGTGGCCGAGGCCACCCGCGTGCGCCGCCTGTATCTCGAAGCCCTGGAGCGCGACGACATCGCGCCCCTGCCGTCGCGCCCCTTCGCGGTGGGCTACGTTCGCGCCTACGGCCGGGCGCTCGGCCTCGACGGCGACGCCGCGGTCGCCCGCTTCAAAGCCGAGAACCCGGAGGCCACCCAGGCGCTCCGGGCGCCGCTGGGCGTCAGCTTCGACGCCAATCCGCGCCGGAGGTTGATCTATGCCGGGGTGGCGGTGCTGGTGGTGGCGGTGGCGCTGTGGAACATCGCCCAGCACACCTTGATCTCCAACACCCGCTCAGACGCCATCCTGGCGCCTCTGGCGCAGAGCTGGCCCGAAACCCAGCACCCCGGGGCTGTGGCGATCAGCGCCCCCATCCCGCCGCCG
>CAXUEN010000171.1:0-5510 GCA_964249945.1 uncultured Caulobacteraceae bacterium
CTCGGTGCCGGGGCTGGCGTCCGGGCCGGCCTGGGAGGGTGAGAGCTGGGATGGCGCGGTCCCGGTCTCAGCCTCTTGCGAGGGCGCAAGGGGCGCACCGGGCTGCGCCGAGGCCGCCGCTGCCGACGTCAGGAGGCTCGTCGACGCCAAGAGCGTCAGTACATGTCGGCGATACATGCTCTTCCCCCGATCCGCACTGTCCCGCGGATGGCTGCAGGATGGCAAATCCGCGCAACGTTTTCGTGCCATTCAGATGACGGCCAAATCGAGGAAAGCTTGCGATTTGGCAAGGTTAGAGCATGCGAGCTCGACAGTAATTCTCATGTGAAGGGATGTCTTGCGCTGTAGAGCTTGCTCATACATAGCAGCGCTTGGAGTCTGCCCGATTTGATGATCCTGCTGGTCGAAGACAACGCCGAGACGGCCGCTTATGTCGGCGAGGGGTTGGGCGCGCTTGGTCATAAGGTCGAGGTCGTTGAGGACGGCCGCTCGGGCCTGAGGCTTGCCAGCGATCCGCGGTTCGACTGCCTAGTCATCGACCGGCTCCTGCCCGGGTTCGACGGCCTGACCGTAGTCCGCACGCTGCGCGGTGCGGGCGTCAGGACGCCGGTCATATTCCTGACCGCCATAGGCGGCGTGGCCGACCGGGTGCAGGGACTGCGGGCCGGAGCCGACGACTACCTCGTCAAGCCCTTCGAGCTGGAGGAGCTGGCGGCGCGGGTGGAGGCGCTGGGCCGCCGGCCGCCGCTTCCGGCCGGCCAGACCGCGCTGAAGGCCGGCGACATCGAACTGGACAGGCTGGAGCGGCGCGTGCGGCGCGCCGGCCGTGCGCTCGAACTCACCGGCAGCGAGTTCAAGATCCTGGAAGTCCTGCTGCTGAACGCTGGCCATCTGGTCACCCGCTCCATGCTGCTGGAGGCCGTGTTCGGCCTGGACCACCCCAAGCCCGCCGCCATCATCGAGCCGCACGTCAGCCGGCTCCGCGCCAAGCTGCAGGATGACGGTCTTCCCGATCCGGTCCGCACCGTCCGGGGCGCAGGCTACTGCATCGATGCGGCTTGAGCGGCTCTGGCGCGCCACCAGCTTCCGGCTGGCGCTTTGGCAGACCATCCTCTTCCTGCTGGCCTTCGCCGCGGCCGGCCTGATGGCCGACCTAGTGGTGCGGCGCGACGAACTCCAGGCGGTGGACGCGGAGATCGCCGCAGAGGTGGGCGACCTGAAGGCCCTCTACGCCGGCGGTGGGCGCCCAACCCTGCTGAACACCATCTCCGCCCGTCAGCGCGACCCGAGCATCTGGGAGTTCCGCCTCCAGGACGCCGTCGGCCGTCGGATGGCGGGCGACCTGCCCGCGCCCGGCCCGCCGGCCTGGTCGACGCGACGCCTGATCGAGGGCGACCTGCCGGACGGCCAGTCGGAAGTGGTGCGCGCGTTCCGCACCGTCCTTCCAGGCGGCTTGGCGCTCACCGTCGGCGAGGACCTCGGCCAGCGCGAGCGGTCGGACAATGCGGTCCTGTGGGCCGTGCTGGCGGT
Organism: uncultured Caulobacteraceae bacterium; assembly: GCA_964249945.1. Classification (GTDB taxonomy): domain Bacteria; phylum Pseudomonadota; class Alphaproteobacteria; order Caulobacterales; family Caulobacteraceae; genus CAHJWH01. The sequence continues at coordinate 1,531 of CAXUEN010000171.1, forward strand.
GGCGGCCGGTGCGGTCGGGCTGAGCCTGGTGGTGGGCGCGGCGCTCGCCCGGCGCGCCCTGGCCCGGGTCGAGGAGATGAGCTGGGCCATGCAGCGCTACGGCGAGGGCGAGCTGAGGGCCCGCGCGCCGGCGGGGGCGCGGCGGCCGAGCGACCTGGACCAGCTCGCCGCGGCGCTGAACGAAATGCTCGACCGCACCACCCGGCTGATGTCGGGGCTGCGCCAGGTGTCCGCCGACATCGCCCACGACCTGCGCCGCCCGCTGGCCCGCCACAACGAGCGCATCACCCGCACCCTCGCAGGACCGCCCTCGGTGGAGGCTTACCGCACAGCCCTTACGGGCGCGCGCGAGGAGGTCGACGAGGTGCTCCGCACCTTCCAGGCGCTGCTGCACATCGCCGAGCTGGAGGCCGGCGCGCCTGGCCTGCCCGACGAGCCGGTGGACCTCGGCGAGGTCGCCAGCCGCGTGGTGGCCGCCTTCCTGCCCATGGCGGAGGAGGGCGGGCGCTCCCTGCGCCTCGTTCCCATGGGCTCGCGCTCCGCCCGGGTCCTGGCCACCCCGTACCTGCTGTCGCAGATGACGGCCAATCTGGTGGAGAATGGGCTGATCCACACCCCCGTCGGCGCCTGCGTTACGGTGGCGGTGGAGGACAGCGGCCTCAGGCTCGTCGTCGCCGACGATGGTGCGGGCGTTCCGGCCGAGGCTCGCGAACGCATCTTCGAGCGGTTCACCCGGCTGGACGTCAGCCGCACCACGCCGGGCACGGGTCTTGGCCTCGCCCTGGCCTCCGCCATCGCTCAGGCCTTCCACGCTCGCCTCTATGCCGAGGACGCGGGCCCCGGCCTGCGCGTAGTGGCCGACTTCTCCCAGGCCCCGCAGATCCTGCGCTGACCGCAAAGCGAGCCGAACCGTGGACAGAACCCACCTTGAGCCGAACCCGGACCTGACCTCAGGGCTGAACAAGGTGCCGCAGGTCACCATGGCCTTCTGGATCATCAAGATATGCGCCACCACGCTCGGCGAGACGGGCGGGGATGCGGTGTCGATGACGCTGGGGCTGGGCTACCTCACCGCCACAGCGCTGTTCTTCGCCGTGTTCCTGGCGGTGGCGGCGGGCCAGGTGGGCGCGCGGCGCTATCATCCCTGGCTCTACTGGGCGGTGATCCTGGCCACCACCGCGGCGGGGACCACCCTGTCGGACTTCCTCGACCGCACAGCTCACCTGGGCTACCTCTGGGGCTCGGTCCTGCTGCTCAGCATCCTCGGCGCCATCCTGCTGGCTTGGCGGCTGGCGCTCGGCCGCATCGTCTTCCAGTACGTGGCGGACCGGCAGGTCGAGAGCTTCTACTGGGCGGCGATCCTGGTCTCCAATACACTGGGCACAGCGCTGGGCGACTACACCTCCGACGAGGCCGGGCTCGGCTTCGTCGGCGGGGCGGTGCTGTTCGGGGCCTTGATCGCGCTCGTCGCGCTCGCCTACGTCTTCACCAAGGCGCCCCGCGTACTGCTGTTCTGGGCGGCCTTCGTGCTGACGCGTCCGCTGGGCGCGACGCTGGGCGACACCCTGACCAAGCCGGTCAGTCACGGGGGCCTGGCGCTCGGCGCCATCCAGTCCTCCGCGGTCCTGGCGGTCGTCGTGATCGCCCTGGTGGCGCTGGCCGCGCGCAAGCCCGCCACGGACCATGCTTAGAGGCCGGGCGGCCCTGGCCGGTCTCGCCGGCGCCCTGGCCTTTTCGGACGCGGCGCTCGCGGGTCCGCCTTACGTGACCGACGATCCCGAGCCGACCCGCACCGGCGGCTGGGAGAACTACGCCCTCGTCTCAGGCGCGAACACGACCGAGGGGCCGGCCGGCCAAGCCGGGGTGGAGCTGAACTACGGCGGCGCGCCCGACCTGCAGCTCAGCCTCGACCTACCCGTCGCCTTCGACGGGACGCGGGCGTTCCGCGCGGGCGGCGGCGACGTGGCGGCCTCGGCCAAGTACCGCTTCGTCCGCCAGGCCGAGGGTGGCTGGGCGCCCGACGTGGCGGTCTTCCCGGCCATCAGCCTGCCGACGGGCGCGGGCGCCTTCCACACCGGCCACGTCTCCCTCTTCCTGCCGATCTGGGCGCAGAAGGACTTCGGTAAGTGGTCGGTGTTCGGCGGCGGCGGCTACGGCGTCAACCCGGGCGCCGCCCAGAGGAACTACGGCTTGGTCGGCCTGGCCGTGACCCGCAGCTTCAGCAAGCGGCTGAACCTGGGGATCGAGGTCTATCACCAGACGCCTGAAACGGTGGACGGACCGGCGGTCACCAACCTCGGCTTCGGCGCCATCTACCAGCTGACCAAGCACTGGGCGCTGATGGCGTCCGGCGGCCCCGGCCTGCAGGCACCCAGCCGGTCGCAAACTTCGGCCTTCTACGCCAGCCTTCAGTTCACCAATTAAGGCCGGGCAGGTCCGCGCCCTATCCTCCAGGGCTACACAACGGCGAAGTTCTTATCCCTCCCAAAGGCCATCGTGGCCAAAGGAGAAGGAACATGGGCAAGTCAGAGTTCGATCCAGCTGGCAACCGTCCAGCCTGGAACGCGGGACGGAAGGTCGGAGCGAAAAGGGCGCTGAAGCCGCGTCAGGTCTGGGCTATCCGCTTCTTTCTCGACCAGCACCGCCGCATGCGCGACCGTGCGCTCTTCGACTTGGCGATCGACAGCAAGCTTCGTGGCTGCGACGTGGTGAAAGTCAGGATCGGCGATCTCGTGCTGGGCGGTCAGGTTCGCCACCGTGCCATCGTCGTCCAGTCGAAGACGGGTAAGCCGGTGCAGTTCGAGTTGATGCAGGACGCGCGAGCCAGCTTGCTGGCATGGCTGGACCGGCGGGGCGGCACGCTGACCGATTATGTGTTCCCGAGCCGGGTCGATCATGCCGACCACCTCAGCACGCGTCAGTACGCCAGGCTTGTCGACGAATGGGTGGTCGGGGTCGGCTTACGCAAGGAGGAATACGGTACGCATTCACTGCGCCGCACCAAGGCATCGATCATCTACAAAGCGACGGGCAACCTGCGGGCAGTGCAGATCTTGCTGGGCCACACGAAGATCGAGAACATCGTGCGCTATCTGGGCGTGGACGTCGAAGACGCGCTCACTCTGGCCGAAGGCACAGAAATCTGACCAGGAGGGCTCTTGCACCTGCGAGGAGCCGGACGGGTACGCGCCCCATTTCAGCGGTTTAGGCTACAGCTATCGGCACCTAAAAGCCGCCCTTCGTTCATGCCTCGGACTCTGAAGCCTCAGTTTCGAACGTAGCCTCGTGAACGAGGGAAAACCGGACAGGCGCTTGTCCGCTTGCTAGAACCGCAAATGGACGTAGGGGGAAGGTGGCATGGACGAGGGTTCGGTCATTCTGGCGCGCATCATCGCGAGCGGCGGTGACGCGCTGCTCGGCCGGTGGCGTGAGCTGCTCGTCGAAGCGGGCGGCGGGGGCGGCGGTCGCATCAAGGATGCCGAACTGCAGAAGCAGTGCCGCGACTTTCTCAGCGCCCTCAGAACCGCGCTTGAAGGGGGAGCGAGCAAGATCGGCGACCCCGGCTTCGCCACCGCGCGCGCCCTGCTCGACGAGGTGTCCCGCTCCCGCGCCACCCAAGGCTTCACGCCCGCGGACACGGCGACCTTCGTCTTCTCGCTGAAGGAGCCCCTGTTCGAGCAGCTTCGCCTGCAGTTTGCAGACGATGCGGCCAGCGTGTCTACCGCGGCCTGGGAGATGACCAGGGTCATCGACCAGCTCGGCCTTTACACCATGGAGGTCTACCAGCGCTCGCGCGAGGAGGTGGTGCGCCGGCAGCAGGACGAAATTGCGGAGCTGTCCACCCCGGTGGTGAAGCTCTGGGACGGCATTCTGGCCCTGCCGCTGATCGGAACGCTGGACTCGGCGCGCACCCAGGTGGTCATGGAGAACCTGCTCCAGGCCATCGTGGACCAGGGGGCGGAACTCGCCATCATCGACAT
>CAXUEN010000172.1:0-5506 GCA_964249945.1 uncultured Caulobacteraceae bacterium
GAGCTTGTCGGCCACGTTCACCACGTCCACCCGCACGTCCACATGTCCGGCCAGCGGCAGATCGAAGTGGTGTGAGGCGGTTAGGTTGGCGGTCAGATAGCTCGCCACGTGGTCGCCGTTAGGGACGTCGCTCCCATCGGGCGCCGTCTGGTCCCGGTGGAGCCCTGACCCGTACAGCAGGTCGAAGCCGAACCGCGTGCCCCCGATCAGCCCGTCGCGGATTAGGTAGGTGGCGCCGGCCGAGCCGGTATAGGTCTGGTCATGGTCCAGGTAGATGTAGTTGTGTGAGATATAGGCCAGTTCTCCAGGCGCGAAGCTGAACTGGCTGGAATCGATGTCTTTACCCTGGGCGCGTTGATGGGTGAAGCTGAAATAGGCGGTGAGCGGGCCCTGGGCGTAGTTGGTGGTGAACTCTTGGCCAAATATGATCCCGTGCAGGTAGTTGAACGGCGTCAGGATGATCGGAGCCCCGAACTGGCCCTCGTCGATCAGGTTGTGCGACTGGCGGTAGAAGACGTCGACTCCCAGCGTCAGCCGCCGGCCCAGCAGCTTCTGCTCGCCGCCGATGTCGTAATACTGCTGGCGCTCGGCATACGGGGTGGTGTCCTGGGTCAGGGTCGAGGCGCCGGTGGTGTTCTGGAACTTCGACACCGTCTCGGTACCCACCAGCTCGAAGGGGGGCGGGTTGAAGTAGCGGGCGTAGCCGGCATGGAGCGTGTTTTGCGGTGTCGGGAGCCAGACCAGGTTGACGCGGGGTGAGAGCTGCTTCTCGTCGCGGTAGCCGTTCACGTCGTCGCCGCGCAGGCCGTAGTTCAGGGTCAGGTTCTGCAGCAGCTTCCACTCGTCCTGCAGGTAGAGGCTGTAGGTGTATTCGGTCTTGCCGCCGTTTTCGACGATGACCTCCGGCGTGGTCCCGGTCGTCCCGTCGGCCCCGACCGGCAGCACCTGGGTGCTCGTGTCGCTGGTCCCCCGGTCGCCCTGGATGATGATCCCCCCGCGCAGCGTGTGGGCCGGCGTCACGCGGTAGACGCCCTCGGTTTGCACCCCCAGCGCCACGTCGCGCTTGAAGGCGTTCTGGGCTTCACCGGTGTAGAGCAGGTCCCCCACCGGTGAGGGGCGGAAGTCGAGGGTGGAATAGCGGCTGAACAGGGAGGTCTGCAGCGTCACCGGCCCCTGGTCGTGCAGCCAGCTGCCGATGGCGAAGCCGGTGATCTCGCGCTGGGTCTCGTTCAGCAGCGTGCTTGGGAAGCCGGTGGTGGAGCCCACCGCGAAGCCGTTGGCGGGGCCGAGGCCCGGCGTGTCGGGGATCTGGAAGCGGTCGTCGGAATAGCCGCCGATGAAGGAGACCTTGTCCTGCTCGGTCAGGATGTGGTCGGCGTAGACGAAGACGTTGCCCTGGTCCGCCCGGTCGTGGTCGGGGGTAGAGCTGCCGTCCGGGCTCTCGATGCCGAGCTGAGTGCGCTTGAACTCCGCGGAGACGAAGAAGTTCGAGCCACCGCTGGAGCCGCCATAAACGAGGCTCGGCTCATAGGTGCCGTGGCTGCCGCCGTAGAGCGAGATCTCGCCGCCGTTCTTCAGCCCGCTCTTGGTGGTCACGTCGATGATGCCGGCGGTCTCAAGCCCGTACTGGGCGGGCAGGGCGCCGGTGATCAGGCTGAGGCTGTCTACCAGGCGGGGCGAGAGCGTCTGGCCGAACACGCTGATGCCTTCGGGCAGGATGGTGCCGTTGATGCGGTACTGGATGCCGTTGTGGTCGTCGCGCACGTGGAACTGGCCGAAGCTGTCCTGCACCACGCCGGGCAGCTGCAGGATCACGTCGTTCAGCGGCTGGTCGTCGCCGCCGGGGAGCGCCTGGATGGCGGCGTTGTTCACGGTGTAGGTGGAGGCGCCCAGGCTCGGCTCGATGGACAGCCGCGCCGCGTTCAGCCGCAGGGCGGTGACCACCACCTCCGAGACGGCCGTCGCCGGCGCGCCCGTCGCCTTCGCCGTCGCGGTGTTCGGCTGTCTCGGAGGCGCGACCTGGCTGGACTGCGGGGTGGCGGCGTCAACCTGGGCGGCCGCCGCGATTGCGGAAGCCGCCTCGGCGACGCACGCCAGGGCGCTCACGGCCGCGAGCAGCCCGATCTTCAGCTTCATGGACGTTCCACTTCGTAGGACGACGTATATGTTACATTGTAACGTCGTCGCTGCAGACGCCGATACGGGGCGCGCCTGCGCGGGTCAAGGGGCCGATCGCCGGCCTTGCGTCCCGGCTGGCTCTTGCCCAACCTAGTGGCATGGACAGCACATGCGCCCATGCCGCTGAGCCTCCGGTGAGCGAGGCCGCCCTGAGGGCGTCGCTTGCGCACGGAGCGGAGATCGCAGCGCAGGAAGGCGAGAAGTGGACCGCGTCCCGGGCGCGGGTCTACGAACTGCTGCTGCGCGCGAGCGGGCCGGTGAAGGCCTACGACCTGATCCCGGTCTATGCCGCTGACGGCGCCACCAAGCCGCCGACCGTCTACCGCGCACTGGACTTCCTGGAGGCCATCGGCCTCGCCCACCGCATCCCGAGCCTCAGCGCCTACACCGCCTGCCGCGGCGTCGGCCAGGACCACGCCGGGTCCTTCCTAATCTGCACCTGCTGCGGCTCGGCGAAGGAGATTGCGCCGGACCTGGACGCACTGGTGTCTCGCGCTGCGGCGGAGCACGGGTTTCGGCCGGTGGCGGCGACGTTGGAGATAAGGGGTGTCTGCCGCCGCTGCCGAACGTGAGGGCGCGCGTGGGTGGTCGCCAGCCTCACCCTTTCCGCTCATCCCGGCGAATGCCGGGACCCAGATCAAAAAGGCTCCGTGGTTGGCAAGTTAAGTTCGGTCAAGCTCCAAACGGGAGCGCTTTACAATCTGGGTCTCGGCATTCGCCCGATGAGCGGAATGGATCACGAAGCCTGCCGCGGTTAAGCTCCAGGCCGGGTGACCAGCGCCGCCATGTCCGGCCGCACCCGCTCCAGCGGAGCCTCGCCCGGCGTACCGAGATAAACGACGCCCGCGACCTGCTCAGCCTCGCCCATACCCAGCATCGTTTTCGCCGCCGGATCGTACGAGTACCAGTCCGTGATCCAGTTGGCGCCATAGCCCATGGCCTCGGCCGCCAGCAGCAGGGTCATGCAGACCGCGCCGGCCGACATCTGCTGCTCCCAGACTGGCTGGCCGCCTTCGCGTGGGCTCGACACCACCACCACGGCCACCGGCGGCGCGGACATCTTGCCGAGGGCGGCTGCGGCCTTGGTGGGGTTCGGCTGGCTGGCGGCCAGCGCGTGGAGGCGCTCCACCAATCTCACCTTGGCCTCGCCCTCCAGCACGACGAAGCGCCAGGGCGTCATCTTGCCGTGGTCGGGCACCCGGGCGGCCAGCCTCAGGAGATCATCCAATTCGCCGGAGGCCGGTCCCGGCGCCGTCAGGGTCTGGGCGGAGGACGAGCGGCGCTGCGCCAACAGCGTCAACGTGTCGGGCGAGGCCTGGATCGGGCAGGGCGCGCCGAACTCCGGCGCGGGCGGCACGTGGGATTGCGGGGACAGGGCGGTGTCGAGCGGCATGGGTCCGGCGCTCCGGCTCTAAAGGATCACGGATCGGCCGCCGCTATCGACTATAGCGGACGCGGGTGCAACCGCTGACCGGGCGTCGAAGGTGAGGCGACGATGACTGACAAGCCACCGCCGGACCCCGCCGGGGCCGGAGCCGACCCCGCCTGGCTGCGAGCCTATGGCGATGCCTGGCAGGCCGGGGCGCCGATTTGCGTCCACGACAATCCCTGGTTCGCCGCGGACGTCTATGCCGGGGTCGCGCCGACGGGGGCGGAGGCGACCTACTACGCACTCCGCTACAAGAACGCCGCCACCGGCGTCATCCCCCTGCACGAGGACGGCACGATCACCCTGGTCGGCCAGTGGCGTTTCCCGTTTGGAACCTACAGCTGGGAGCTGCCGGAAGGCGGCGCCCCGCTGTCTGAGCCCGCGATAGAGGGCGCAAGACGCGAACTGCAGGAGGAGGCGGGCCTGTCGGCCGAGCGGCTGGAGCTGATCCTGACCTTCCAGCTCTCCAACGCGTCCAGCGACGAGACGGCCTATATCTACTTGGCCAGGGGGCTCGCCCCCATCGAGATGGCCCGTGACGCCACTGAGGCGTTGGCCCTAGCCCGCGTTCCCTTTCGCCAGGCGCTCCGCGCCGCCGTGGGGGGACGCATCAAGGACTCGCTCACTGTGGCGGGACTACTCAGGCTGCACCATATGGCAGTCGAGAGGGAGCTGGGGGCGGACATGGCGCGCCTTCTGCTCGGCCGCGAGCGCACGGACGACTGACATGGCCCATCATCTGGAAGTGGTCACCCACCAGGACCCGCCTCCCGTCTGGGCGGCGCTGCGCAATCAGGCCGAGCGCGTGGCGGCGACCGAGCCGGGCCTGGCCTCCATGCTGCACGCGGTGATCCTGTCGCACGGCGACATCGCCAGCTCGCTCGCCTACCAGATCGCCCGCAAGCTCGGCGATCAGGAGCTGCGCGCCATGAGCCTGCACGAGATCTGCGAGGAGGCCTACGACGCCGATCCCGGCCTGATCGAGGCGGCGCACGCCGACCTGCTGGCCGTGTTCGAGCGCGACGCCGCCTGCAAGGGCTACCTGCAGCCCTTCCTGTTCTTCAAGGGCTTCCAGGCCCTGCAGACCCACCGCATCGCCCATCGCCTGTGGACCCAAGGCCGCGAGACCCTGGCTTACCACCTGCAGAGCAAGATGTCGGAGCTGTACCAGCTGGACATCCACCCGGCGGCCCGGATCGGCTCGGGGGTGTTCATCGACCATGGCACCGGCATCGTCGTCGGCGAGACAGCGATCGTCGGCGACGACGTGTCCCTGCTGCACGACGTGACGCTCGGCGGCACCGGCGCCCACCGCGGCGACCGCCATCCCAAGGTGGGCAAGGGCGTGCTGATCGGGGCGGGGGCCAAGGTGCTCGGCAATATCGAGGTGGGCGACTACGCCAAGATCGCCGCGGGCTCGGTGGTGCTGCGCCCTGTCCCTTCGCACTGCACAGCGGCCGGCGTGCCGGCCCGGCTGGTCAACTGCCCCTCCTGCAAGGAGCCGGCGCGCACCATGGACCACACCCTGGCCGAGCTGGTCTACGACTACGTGATCTGACCCGGCGCCGGTCGGAGCGACGTTCGGGCGGGCTTCCCCCACTCGCCTTTCGGGCCTAGGACGCGGCTCCAGATCACCAGGAGCCTCAAGCCCGTGAACGACAAGGACCTCAAGCGCATCGAGGCGCACCTGAAGCGCACCTTCGCTAACGCCACCATCGGCCTGCGTCCCCGTCCGAAGCAGAAGGACAGCTGCGAGGTCTATGTGGGGGAGGAGTTCGTGGGCGTGGTCTACCAGGACGAGGACGAGGACGGCTCGTTCATGTTCGAGATGGCCATCCTGGCTGAGGACCTGGCCTAGGGGCCGTCCCCATCTCCCCCACGGGGTGGGGGCGGGCGGGT
>CAXUEN010000173.1:0-5489 GCA_964249945.1 uncultured Caulobacteraceae bacterium
GGGTGGCGTGGGGCGCATCGTGCGCCGGACCGGCGCGCTGGGGCGAGGGGCCGTAGGCGCCCGGGTCGTAGCCCGCCGCCCTGAAGCTACCGCCGTCCTGGCCGTAGTCGACGCCTTGGTTCAGAGGTGCATAGCCGCCCTGGCCCCACTGAGAGTTGAGGTTCGGCTGACCCCATCCGCCCACGTCCGCTCCGCCATAGCCGCCCAGGCCGCTGTCGGAGGAGCCCGCGCGACCCGATGTCCGGCTCGAAGTCGGCGAGCACCCGGCGCGCCGGGACGCCCGCGCCCCTCGCCACGACCGGAGCCGGCCGGCCGGTCTGTCCGGGGAGGCAGGTCGGCGGGACTGCCCTCGCCGCCAAAGGCGCGGGGCTCGGGGCGGCCAGGGTCGCCGCCGAAACGTCTGTCGAGCAGTCCACGGTCGTCTTTGTCGCGCCAGCCGCGGCCGTCCCTCCAGCCTTGCGCGCCGTCGAGGCCGCCGTCCCGGGCGCCAGCACGGCCCCGGTTGTCCTGATCCCAATCCGCCATTTTCATTGTCCTCTGTGGAGGTTGCCTGTCTAAAACCGCGGCGGCCAAGCCACGGTTCCCAGGCGTTCGAGCGGCGGGGGTTTACGGTGGGTGCCCCGGTTGCTAGGACCGGTGAGACGATTTGTCCTTGAAGAGCAGTGTCTATGTGGATGCAGCCGCCTTCGGCTCAGATCCCCCGCGAGCCGTCTGCGGCGGTCCTGGACCAACCGCTGGGAGATCAGCTCAAGACCTATTTCGATAGCCTGACGTCAGGGCCCGTGCCGGACCGACTCCTCCGTCTCACCGAGGCGTTGGAGGCCGCGTTCGAGCGCGGCGAACTTCAGTGCGGCGGCCGTGCGCCCCCCTGCAGGTGAGCCCTCACTCCGCTTTTAGCGCCGCGCCCAGCATCTCGCCGGCGAAGGTGTCCTCCACCACGTCGGCGTCCATGATGCGCAGCAGGCGGATGCGAGCGCGGTTCACCCGGCTCTTGATGGTGCCGAGCGCGCAGCCGCAGATCTCGGCGGCCTCCTCATAGGTCATGCCGGCCGCACCCACCAAAATCAGGGCTTCGCGATGCTCATGAGGCAGCTGCTGGAGCGCCGCACGCAGCGAATGAACCGCCACGCTCCAGTCCTGAGTCGGTGCCGCGCTGAGGGTGGCGGCGTGCTTGCCGTCCTCGTCGGCCACCTCGCGGCGGCGACGGACCACGGCGGTGTAGTAGGTGTTGCGCAGGATGGTGAACAGCCAAGCCCGCAGGTTGGTGCCCGGCTCAAACTTGGCCCTATGGGTCCAGGCCTTGATGAGGGTGTCCTGCACCAGATCGTCGGCGTCCGCGCTGTTGTGGCTGAGGGACCATGCGAAGGCCCTGAGCGCGGGAATGAGGGCGATGACGTCCGCCCGCCATTCCCCGTCGTCGTTGCGGCCGGGCTGCGGCGCGTCCGCATCGCGTCTCATGTCAGACCGGGCGGGCTCGACGACGTTGCAGGCTTGAGGCTCCGCCATCCGAACTCAACCGATACGAACCCTGAGACTTGGGCGCGGGAGAAACGTGCGCCCTATCTATCCGTTCCCGGTTCGCCTCGCCGGGCTGAGGGGTTTTCAGGTCCATGACTCCGTTCGATCTCGCGCCCTTCACGGACGCTCCTAGGATCTCGCCCGACCAGCCCGGTCACGACCTGCTCGCACGCTTCGAGCACGTACGGGCGACCACCCGCCGCCTGGCCGCGCCCCTGTCGCCGGAGGACATGGTGGCTCAGTCCATGCCAGACGCCAGCCCGGCCAAGTGGCACTTGGCGCATACAAGCTGGTTCTTCGAGACCTTCGTCCTGCTGCCAAGGGGCTTTGCGCCCTACGACGCCGCGTTCCAGTACCTGTTCAACTCCTACTACGAGGCGCTGGGCGAGCGTCAGCCCCGGGCGGCGCGGGGCCTCGTCACCCGCCCCTCGGCCTCGGAGGTAATGGCCTATCGCAGCCATGTGGAGGCCGGGGTCCGGCAGGTGCTGTCGAAGGCGGTGGATGCGGAGACCGCGGCCCTCGTCACCCTGGGCCTGGCGCACGAGGAGCAGCATCAGGAACTGCTGCTCACCGACATCTTGCACCTCCTCGCGCAGAACCGCACCCGACCGGTCTATCTGGCGGCGCCGGCTCCGACAGGCGACCCGGCCCGTTCCGCCCCCCTGACCTTCACCACGCTCGACGGCGGCGTGGTGCGGATCGGCCATGAGGGGGAGGGGTTTTGCTTCGACAATGAGGGGCCGCGCCACGAGGTGCTGCTGCGCCCCTACCGCCTAGCCGATCGCCTCGTGACGATCGAGGACTGGCTGGGCTTCATGGAGGACGGCGGATACCGCCGCGCCGAGCTCTGGCTTTCCGATGGATGGGCCTGCCGCCAGGCGGAAGCGTGGGAGGCCCCGCTGTACTGGGAGCGGAATGGGCAGGGCTGGAAGGCGTTTAGCCTCCATGGCCTGCAGCCCCTCGATCCTGCCGCGCCCGTGGTGCACGTGAGCTTCTACGAGGCCGATGCCTTCGCCCGCTGGAGCGGCGCGCGCCTGCCGCTGGAGGCGGAGTGGGAGCATGCCGCGCGTCGCGCCACCGCGCCGGGCGCCCTGCTCGACGACGGCCACCTCACGCCTCAGGCCGCCCCCACGCGCCCTCTGGCCCAGATGATCGGAGACGTGTGGGAGTGGACCGCCAGCCCCTACATCGGCTATCCGGGATATCAGCCGGTTCCCGGAGCGGTGGGCGAATACAACGGCAAATTCATGATCAACCAGATGATCCTGCGAGGCGGATCCTGCCTAACGCCGTCCGCCCACATTCGACCCAGCTACCGCAACTTCTTCCAGCCCCATCAACGGTGGCAGTTCTGCGGACTGCGACTGGCCTCAGATTAAGAGGCCCTCCCAGGGCGCATGTGACCTCTGAGACGCTGCATGCGAGCGATCGAACCCGCCCGCACGCTGAAGGCCGCACGACAGCCATGATGTCAGCTTGGCCGGCGTCTCGCCCCCTGTGAGGCTTCCCCGCCCTTGCGACCGGCGGCTGCGGCGAGTTCGCGGTTCTGAGAAAAGCTTCGCTTCTCATTTGGTACGCTTTCGCCGCCCTTGCGGGCGATCTCACGCTGTCTCGTCCGGTCCATCGAAGCGAAGCCCCGGCCAGACTTGACCTGGGTGCTTTCGGGTTGCTGGGACATCGGTCTCTCCCGCTTGCATCAACATCGAGTTGAACGGCTAACCTTGAGCGCAGGGGCGAAGTTCCACCCTTGGGCGGGTCGCTCAGTCGTAGGGACGCCCGTCGTCGGGAACGGGAATGCCGGCTGGCGCTTCGTCGGGCGAGGACGGAGGGTCGATCTCGGGATAAGGCGACGGCTGCGAAGGGGTGGGATCGGCGGGCGGCAGGTCGGACATGGCGGCTTCCTCCATACCGGGCGAAACGGTCCTGGAGCCATCCGGTTCTGCGCTCAGGAGCAAGGCGAGGTGCAGCGCCGCCCTGCCCGCAACTGTGGGACAGGTGGTCTCTGCGGCGGATTGCGCAGGCGGACAGCAGGCGTTCATCTCTAAAGTGCTCGCGCTGCGCCCCCTTTCTCTTCTCCGGCAAGGATCGGAACCTTGGACTTTAGGCGTCGTTCCAACCCCGTCGAACCCCATGGTGCGGACGAAGCGCGTCTGGCCGGCCCGGGCGAGGGAAGGTCCATGTCCAGGCAGATCGGCCGTCACGCACCCTACCTGCGCCGCTATGCCCGGGCGCTCACCGGATCGCAGAGCAAGGGCGACGGCTTGGTCCAGGCGGCGATGGAGGGGCTGCTTTCCGGGGAGATCGTGCTCCAGGAGGCGCTCGCCGTTCGGCCGGCTCTCTACGCCGCCCTGCACGACGCATGGGCCCGCTCGTCGGAGGCGCGCGCCGGCGCGCCGGCCTTGGGCGCGGACCTGCATCTGCAGGGCCTGACCGACCGTGAGCGGGCCACCCTGCTGCTCACCAGCATGGAGGGGTTCAGTCCGTCGGAGGCGGCGGAGATCCTGCACTGCGGCCGCGACCAGGTGGATGCGCTGCTGCAGTCGGCGGAAATGGCTTTGCGACAGCAGCTGGCGGCCCGGGTGCTGATCATTGAGGACGAACCGATCATCGCGCTGGACCTGACGCGGCTGGCGCGAGAACTCGGCCACACCGTGGTGGGTGTGGCGGCCACCCGCTCCGAGGCGGTGGCCCTTGCCCAGGAGACGCGGCCCGGCCTCGTACTGGCCGACGTGAGGCTCGCGGACGGCTCGAGCGGCATGGACGCCGCCGCCGACATCCTGTGCAGCTTCGACCTGCCGGTGATCTTCATCACCGCGTTCCCGGAGCACCTGCTCACCGGCGACAGGCCGGAGCCCGCCTTCCTCATCACCAAGCCATTCCGGGAGGACACGGTCAAGGTGCTCATCGGGCAGGCCCTGTTCTTCCATCGGGCCGCGCCGGCCGAGGCCCTGGCGGGCTAGGAACCCTCCGCAGGGGCGCGTGTTTTCAACGACAGCGTAGCTGTGGAGCCCGGGATGACCGACGCAACCCTCAACGACAAGGCCAGTGCCGTAGCCGACCAGGCCGACAAGGACGTGAAGGAGGCCGGGCGTGGTCTCGCCGACACTGCCGACCAGGTGAAGAAGACGGTCACCGAGAAGGCCGGCGTGGCTAAGGACTGGGCGGTGGATCGCTCCGGCGTCGCGCGCGACTGGGCTTTGGACCAGTCCGACGTGATCCGCGACACGGTGCAGACCAAGCCCTTCATCTCGGTCGGCGTCTCCGCGGCCTCCGCCTTCGCCGCGGGTTTGGTTCTCGGCGTGCTGCTCACCCGCCGGTAGGCGGGCGTCTCACGGCGTAGCGGGCGGAGGGTGGTCCCGCCTCGCCTTGGCCGCCTGTTTCGCCCGTTTCAGACGCTCCATCTGGAGCGGCGTGCGAGGGAGGCTGGCCAGGGTCAGATAGCCAGTGGAATTCTTGTCTAGTAAGACGAACCTCCGGTCCGCGGCGGCGGCGAACTCGGCTTTGGTGATGCGCCCATCGAACTGGGTGTCGGCGGCGGCTACGGGTTCGGGGGCGTTGATCATGGAATAGACCGCCGCGCCCTGGGTGCCGATGCCGCGGGGCGGCGCTGGCGGCCGAGGCTGACCCTGGCGGCGTGGCCTCTGGCCATCGGGTCGGTTGTCGGTGTTGCGCGGATCGCCGTAGGTGAGGTTCGGGTCCGTCCCCTCATCTGCGTGCAGGGATTCTATCTGAGGCAGGATCTCCGGCGCGACCTCCTGCTCGTAGCGTGCCAGTTCGGCCCCATCGATGACGCCGTCGTGGTTGGTGTCGAGCTTGTCGAAGAAGCTCAGGGCGTCGGCCCGGAACTCGGCCTGGGTCAGGCGGCTATCGTGATCGGCATCGGCGCGCCGGAACCAGTCCGCGACCGGGTAGGATGCGTCGGGCGCCCCCCGGAAGGGCTCTCCGGCCGGACTGATGAAGACGTTGGGCAG
>CAXUEN010000174.1:0-5436 GCA_964249945.1 uncultured Caulobacteraceae bacterium
GCGCGTCTGGCGCACGGTCACTCCCGCCGCGCTGCCGGGCCACAACGCCGCCGGCGCATGGACCCTCGGCGCCTCCAGGACGGTGAACCCGGCGGGCGCAAGGGAGGGGCGGAGCGGGCCGATGAGGAAGGCCGCGCCTGCGCCGCCGTGCTGCAGGCCCTGCGCCATGCCCAGGTGACGACGCCCGTCGCCGCCGTGCACGTCCAGCGCGAGCCGTTCCACCGCCAGCAGACGCGGGTGGACGCCTTCGCCGCGGGCCGCTTCCCGAGGGCACGACCGTGTCAACGCAGCCTCATAGAGACCGTCCTCGGCCTCCTGCCGGAAACGAAAACCGACAGAGTCCGGGCGGCGGCGCAGCACATGGGCGCCCGACCGCTGGCGGTGCGCGGCCTCTATCACGACACCCGCGTGGGCGCGCGGTCGCCCTGCCCTGAAGCCCTTGGCGAGGCGCTGGACAGGGTCATCGCCATCTTCCTGGCCAGTCGCCCCACCGGGTAGCGGGACAGTTCCGCCCAATGCGTCTGGTGCATATAGGTGGCTCGAAACCTCCGACTCGCCCTTAATAGCACACGGTGAGACAGTACGATCGAGGTCGAGCCGCAACGGAGACCACTGATTCAATCCGGAACCAAATCAAGGCTGCAAACGCTTTATGACGCAAATCGAAGCACGCCAAAACTTATGTTAACGCGCTGAATTGGCCCATCCAGACGAGAGTATCATGAGCGTTGCTTTACTGACCGCCAACCAGAATGAGGCGGTTGCGTCCCCGACTACGATGGACAGCCTCGCACTGCACACGCGACTGGCCCACTGGAATCGTCGGCGGCTCTCGCCCGCCAAGCCCGGCCCGGCCTGGCGGGACGAGCTTCGCGACGACTACGAGATGCGGCGTCTGGAAGGCGATTACATCGAGGCCCTTCGCAGCCAGGTTGCGCAGGAGGTGACGAAGGCGCCCGAGGACGCCGACGGCTTCATCGCGTGGTTCGAGGCGCTGAAGTCCGAAGGACCGGGGCAGGGCGATCCCCTATTCGACTGGCTGGCCGAAGCGGCCACGCTGGAGGCGTTCCGTTGGTTCCTCCGCCAGGAAGCGGCCGGGGAGGCGGGCTTTGACGACCTCGTGGCCCTGACCCAGGTCAAGCTCCCCACCGGGCCGAAGCTCGAACTCGCCCGGAACTACTGGGACGAGATGGGCCGGGGGAGCGAGGGCGGGATGCATGGCCCCATGCTGGAGCGCACCACCGAGGGCCTGGACCTTCGCCCCTCGATCGATGCCACGCTGTGGCCGTCGCTCGCCCTGGCCAACACGATGACGGCCTTCGCCACTACCCGCCGCTACACCTACCACTCGGTGGGCGCCCTGGGCGTGGTCGAGCTGACCGCGCCCACCCGGGTCGCCAAGGTGGCCCAGGGGCTGAAGCGCCTGGGCGTCGAAACCAGGCTGAGGAAGTATTTCGACCTTCACGCGGTGCTCGACGTCAAGCATTCCGAGGACTGGAACCGGGACGCGCTTCGTCCCCTGATCGAGGCGGACTCCGGGTGCGCGCGTTACATCGCGGAAGGCGCGCTAATGCGCCTTGTCTGCGGCCAGCGCTGCTTCGAGGCCTACCGGGCTGTGCTGTGGGCTCCCGGCGTCGAGCGCGCGTGCGCCTGAGCCATGTCCGACATACTGGTGACCCCGTGGCGGTCCGGCTGGACCGTGCGTCACGAGCGCATCCTCTTCGAGCGCTTCGACAGCCGTTCCGCGGCCCTGCACCGCGCCCGTGAACTCAGCCGGCTGCTGAAGACCAACGGCGAGACGCCCAGGCTTCGCTGCACCTCGCTGAGACAGTCCGGCGGCTAGGCTGGGCCGACGCCGCCCATAGCCTGCAACCCGGCCCCGTGGGCCTTCAACCAGGCGCGCGCCGCCGACGGGTCTCCATACAGCCGGCGCACCACGGCCCAGAACCGGGGACCGTGATTGGCTTCCAGCAAATGGGCGCATTCGTGCGCAGCGACGTAGTCCAGCACCTCCGGAGGCGCCAGGACCAGCCGCCAGTTGTAGCGGATCACCGAAGGGCCGGCCGGTCCGGCCGCCCGACATGATCCCCACCTCGACCGTGCATCCTGCAGGGCGACGGTGGGGAGAGGCCGGGCCAGCGCAATGCAATGAGCTTCGGTGCGTCCCCTCAGCCGGGCTAGCGCCTCCGCCTTCAGGCCGCGTATTACCGCCCGAGAGAAGGCCTCGCCCTCGCCGCAGGCGATGAGGCGGGCGGCTTCCTCCACGGTGGCCGCCTTGACCGCCGGCCGGACCCGCATGGCGGCCCGTTCCAGCCGGCAGGGCTCTCCGCCCACCTCGATCACGGCCCCGGGATGAAAGGCCACGTGCGGCGGCAGCTCGGCCAGTCGCGCCGCGATCCAGGCTGACCGGTCGTGCGCGAAGGCGATGGCGTCCGGCAAGGTCCCAGGGCTCGGCGCGCTGGCCACCACTTCCCGGCGCGTGAGGTCGAGGCGCAGGCTAACGCGCCGGGCGCGTGGGTTCACCACCAGCCGGACGAGCGCGCCTTGCACCTGCAAGACGTCGCCTGCCTTGGGACGGGGCGCCTGCAGGTGGGCGGGGGGCCGGCGGAACACCATCGCCGGCTTATGCCACGGTGCGTGCGAGTCGGCCCATCCGACGTCGCGTCGAAGGCGTAGGCGCTTGTGGAAGCCGTCCACCTCACCCAGAACAGTGTCCCATGGCCGCGCCGATCGCCTTCGACAGCCCCTACGCCCACGGCTTCGTCCGCGTCGGCGTCTGCGTTCCGCGCCTGAGGCCCGCCGATCCCGCCTGCAACACCGACCAAATGCTTGAGTTGGCGGCGGGGGGTGCGCGCGAGCATGCAGCCGTGCTGCTGTTCCCGGAACTGGGCGTCAGCGCCTACGCCATCGACGACCTGCTGCTGCAGGAGACCCTGCTCGACGCCGTCCACGTCCAGCTCGGCCGCCTGGTTGAGGCTAGCCGCGCGCTGAAGCCCGTGCTGGTGGTCGGCGCGCCGCTGGCCCACCAGGGGCGGCTGTTCAACACCGCGGTGGTGATCCACGCGGGCGAGGTGCTGGGCGTCGTCCCCAAGCTCTACCTGCCGAACTACCGCGAGTTCTATGAGCGGCGCTGGTTCGCCTCCGGCGCAGACGTGACGGGAGGGGCGATCGCGGTGGGCGGGCGGAGCGCCCCCTTCGGTCTCGACCTGCTGTTCGAGGGGCGGGCCCCCTGCCCTTTCACCTTCCATGTCGAGATCTGCGAGGACGTCTGGACGCCAGCGCCGCCGAGCGGTCCTGCGGCTGCGGCCGGCGCCGAGCTGCTGTTGAACCTGTCGGCCAGCAACATCGTCATCGGCAAGGCCGAGACGCGGCGGCTGCTCTGCGCCTCGCAGGCGGCCCGCTGCAGCGCCGCCTACGCCTACTCCGCCGCCGGTCCGGGGGAATCTACCACCGACTTGGCCTGGGATGGCCACGGGGCGATCTTCGAGCTGGGGGCGACCCTGGCGGAAACCTACCGGTTCCCCCGGGAGAACAGCCTCTGCGTGGCCGACGTAGACCTCGGCCGCATCCGCCAGGAGCGCCTGAGGACCGGCAGCTTCGGCGACGCCCTCGCCCAGACGGCGCCGGGCCGCGCGCCCTACCGCCGCATCGCCTTCGCCTTCAAGCCCCCGTCCGGCGCCCTGCCGCTCCGGCGCGCGGTGGAGCGCTACCCCTACGTGCCGAGCGACCCGGCCCGGCTGGCGGAGGACTGCTACGAGGCCTGGAACATCCAGGTCCAGGGCCTGACCGAGCGGCTGCGCTCCACGGGGCTGCAGCGGCTGGTGATCGGCGTCTCCGGCGGCCTGGACTCCACCCAGGCGCTGGTGGTGGCCGCCAAGGCGATGGACCTGCTGGGCCATCCGCGCACCCACGTGTGCGCCTACACCCTGCCGGGCTTCGCCACCTCCGACGCCACCAAGGCCAACGCCTGGACTCTGATGCGGGCGCTCGGCGTCAGCGCGGCGGAAATCGACATCCGCCCCGCCGCCCGCCAGATGCTGGCCGACCTCGGCCACCCCTTCGCCGAGGGCCAGCCGGTCTACGACGTCACCTTCGAGAACGTGCAGGCGGGTCTTAGGACCGACTACCTGTTCCGCCTGGCCAACAGTAACCAGGCCCTGGTGGTCGGCACGGGCGACCTGTCGGAGCTAGGGCTTGGCTGGTGCACCTATGGCGTCGGCGACCAGATGAGCCACTACAATCCCAACGGCTCGGTCTCCAAGACGCTGATCCAGCACCTGATCCGCTTCGCCGTCCGCTCCGGGGAGTTCAGCGGGGAGACCGCGCAGGTGCTGCGGGCGATCCTGGGCACGGAGATCTCCCCCGAGCTGGTGCCCGCCGACGAGGAAGGGCGCACCCAATCGACCCAGGCCTTCGTCGGCCCCTACGCGCTGCAGGACTTCAACCTGTTCTATCTGACCCGGTTCGGGTTCAGGCCGTCCAAGATCGCCTACCTGGCCTGGCAGGCCTGGCGCGACGCGGACGCCGGGGCGTGGCCCCAAGACATCGCGCCCGAGGACCGCCGCGCCTACGACATCGGCGAGATCAAGCGCTGGCTGGCGCTGTTCCTGCGCCGGTTCTTCGCCAACCAGTTCAAGCGCTCGGCCCTGCCCAACGGCCCCAAGCTGTCCTCCGGCGGGTCGCTGTCACCCCGCGGCGACTGGAGGATGCCGTCCGACGCCTCGGCCGAGGCCTGGCTGGCGGAGCTGAAGGCCAACGTTCCGGATCAGCCCTGAGCCGCGCAGGCCGCTCGCACCAGCTTCACGCCATCTCCGCGAGGCGCTATGTCCCTCGGGTCAGGGGGATATTCATGCGTCTATCGACCGTACGGCGGACGGCCAGTTGCACAGCGCTGGCGCTGCTGATCGCCGGGTGCGCCCACGGGCCGAAACCGGAGGCCGCCAAGCCGGACGCAGCCCCGCAGACCGCGCCGCCCGCCAACACCACGCCGCCCGAGCGTCAGCACTACGTCCTGGAGCTGCTCCAGGCCGGCAAGCGCGACCAGGCCCGTGTCGAGGCCCAGCAGCTGGTGAAGGAGCAGCCCACCAATACCGAGGCCACGACCCTGCTGAACGAGATCGACGCCGATCCGCAGGTGCTGCTGGGCGCCCAGAGCTTTACCTACACCATACAGCCCGGCGAGACGCTCTCGACCCTGGCCGACCGCTTCCTGGGCGATTCGAACCTGTTCTACGCCCTGGCCCGCTACAACAACATCGAGGTCCCCACCGACGCTGCGCCGGGCGCGACCATCCTCATCCCTTCGACCAAGGAAGGCGCGCGGACCGATCATGGCGAGCCGAAGGATCGGCCGCCGCACGCCGAGCACAAGGACCAGGCCCCGCCGGCCATCCGACATCGGCCAGAGCCGGCGCCCGAGGTCAGGAAGCCGCCGAC
>CAXUEN010000175.1:0-5419 GCA_964249945.1 uncultured Caulobacteraceae bacterium
GATCGACACGGGCCTAGCGCCGCAGGGCTGCACCCAGCCCGACGCCCGCGCCCACCCGCTGACCGCCGCCTTCCCGCATATGCCTTCGATGATCGACGGTTCGCAGATGCAGGACGCCGTGCCCACCCTGGCCGTGCTCGCCGCCTTCAACGCCACGCCCGTCCGCTTTACCGGCGTGGCCAACCTGAGGGTGAAGGAGTGCGACCGGCTGACGGCGCTCGCCACCGAGCTGAACCGACTGTCTCCCGGGCTGGCGCACGAGGCGGGCGACGAGCTGGTGGTGACCGGCTCGCCTAGCCTACCCTCCCCCGCCACGCCTAGTCCTCTACGGACCTATGCCGACCATCGCATGGCGATGGCCCTGTCGCTGCTCGGTCTGCGGCTGGAGAACGTCGCCATCGAGGACCCCGACTGCGTCGCCAAGACCTTCCCGGGCTACTGGGATATGCTCCGCTCGCTAGGCGTGGAGCTTGAGCCCCTTACGATTCGCAGCACCGGCGACCTGGCCTGATCTGACCAGCGGTCAGAGCCCCGTCCAGCCCCGGACTCACCCCGCCGCAGGCCGGTGCAGGGCGCAGAGCTTGTTGCCGTCCGGGTCGCGCAGATAGGCGAGATACAGAGGGCCGAAGGGGGTCTGGCGCTCCCCTGGCGGGTCTTCGACCGCCTCGCCGCCGTTCTCCAGCCCGGCCCTGTGCCAGGCCTGGGCCTGCTCGGGACCGGCCATGGTGAAGCCGACGGTCGCGCCGTTCGCAGGCGCTGCGGGCTCGCCGTTGATGGGCAGGGTGATCATGAACCGGCCGCCCTCCTGGGCGTAGACCAGTCTCCCTCTGGGATCGATGACGCCGGCCTTGCCTCCGGTCGCTGCGAACAGCGCATCGTAGAAGCGCTTCGAGCGCTGGAGGTCATTGCTGCCGATCATGATGTGACTGAACATAGAACGTAGTTCCTCAGAGGCTTCGCTTCAGGTCGGGCAGGGCCCGGTGACCACAGGCAGCCGCCGGTTTGGCGGCCGGTGGTGACGCCGAAGCTCAGACCTGAACCGCCCATGCCGCGCTCTCGCCAACCTCGGGCCCGGGGTTAAGCGCCTGGACGCGCCCCGTCCAGAGGCTGGGTCCAGGCGTGCTTCACTCCATGAGGGGAACGGTCTACCAGTCGCGTGGCGAGAACAGGTTGGAGAGGCCCTGGGCCAGGAACTCCCCCCCGGCGACGCCCGCCGCCATCGTGCCGGCGCTGCGCAGGAAGCCGCTCAGGCCGCTCCTTTGCGACAGCGGGCTTTGCGGCGGGGATTCGTCCCAGCCGCCGCCCTGCGCCAGCGCCTGAGCCGTCGCCGGCTGGCCGCCGCCCAGGAAGGAAACCGGCGCGCCGGCCGGCGCCTGCTGCTGCTCCAGCGCCTCGATACGCTGCCGGGCGGCTTGGAGCGCCTGGTCGGCCAGGATGGCATGCTGGACGAGAACGTAGGCGGCGTCGGGATTGGACCGCAGGGCGCCGTTGATCAGGCCGTCGGCGTCGGGATCCTTGGCGGCGCCGCGGGTGGCCTCGAGATCCGAGAGGAATTGCTGCAGCAGGTTGCGTTCGTCAGGGGTCATGGCGCGCCTTCTGGAACCTCGGCCCTGGAACGCCCCGATGGGGGCTTGGTTCGGCCGTCCTCAAGCGCGCGAGGGCGGCGGCGCGGCGCGCGAGGTGAACAGCAGGTCCATCGGCAGGTGCAGCTCCAGGATGGCGCCATAGAGTTCGGATCCGCTCAGCCGTTCGCGGCCCGCCTCGGCGCGGCGCAGCTTGTCCGGGCTGATCCTCATGGCCGCCGAGAGCGTCTCCAGGCTGGCGCCCCGCGCCTCCCGTGCGCTTCGGAGCCGTTCGCCTAGGGTCGCGCACTGAGCGTTCCTGACAGGAAACTCCAGGATCATGGTCCGATCTTCCCTATGTCGTCTTATTTTTCCTGCAGGTGTGCAGGTTCTGGCGCGGGTGTCACCTCATCTCCCGACCTTGTGATCATAGCCGCCACCGCCACATGCCGCTCGACGAGGAGCCGACGGAATGACCAAGAACGAGGTACGCCTGGAGCATGTGAACGCCCTGGCCCGCATGGATGAGGATCAGGTGCGCGCCATCAAGCGGATCAACCGCGCCTTCCGCGAGGCCCGCTTCACCAACACCACTGTGAAGGAGGTCATGGAGATCGTGTTCGAGGAGGAGGCGCAGGAGCGCTCGGGCGCACCGAAGGCCTGAAGCGGCTTCACCTCCGCCACCGAACCCCTTAGAGCGCCCCTTCATGCAGAGCCTGACCACTCAGACCAGCTCACTGGAGACCGTCGCCCACATCATCCAGCTGGCGTTGACCCCGGTCTTCCTGCTGTCTGGCATCGCGGCGCTGCTGAACGTCTTCTCCACCCGGCTCGGGCGCGTGGCGGACCAGGTTGACGCCGTCAGCGCCCGCCTGGATGCGGAGATGAACCCGGAAGAGTCGGCCTACCGCCATCAGCTGGCCTATCTGCGCCACCGCTCGCGGGTGCTGGATGCGGCGGTGATCCTCGGCGCTGTGGGCGGCACGACCACCTCGGGCGCAACGCTCACCCTGTTCCTGGGCGCCATCCGCAACAGCGGAGCGGGCCTGCTGCTGTTCTGCCTGTTCGGGTCGGCGATCCTGTGCACCATCGGCGCACTGGGCTGCTTCTGCTATGAGATGCTGCTGGCTAGCCGCGGGCTGCGCGCCCGGGCCAAGCGGCACGGAGCTTAGCCCCTCTCCTCAGGGGCAAGGGGGCTCAGGCGCTGGCCCTCTGCGTCGGCCGCGCCAGCATGCGGGTCAGCTCGTCGATGCCCACCGCCTTGCCGAACAGGAAGCCCTGCATGGCGTGCACGCCCGCGACCTTCAGGAACTTGCGCTGGGTCTCGGTCTCCACCCCTTCGGCAATCACCTTCATGCCTAGCGCCCGGCCAATGGAGACCACCGCGTGCACGATGGTCGCCGCCTGCATGTCGCGGGAGCAGTCGGTGATGAACTCGCGGTCGATCTTCAGCTTGTCGAAGGGATAGCGCCGCAGATGGCCCAGGCTGGAATAGCCGGCGCCGAAATCGTCCAGCGCCACCTTCATGCCCAGCGCGCGCAGCTTGTCGATGTTCTTACGAACGTGCTCCTCGTTCTGGAGGATGGCCGTCTCGGTGATCTCCACCTCCAGCCGGCGGGGATCATAGCCGTGGTGCTGGATCAGGCCGTGCAGGCGGTCCACGAAGCCTGGATCGGCGAACTCGATGGCCGAGGCGTTGAAGGCCACCTGCAACCCGCTGAGATACCGCGTCTCCGCCAGCAGGCGGTCGGCGACCCAGGTGGTGATCCGCCCGATCAAGCCGGCCTGCTCGGCCAGAGGGATAAACAGGGCCGGGCTGATCGGTCCGCGGGTGGGATGGATCCAGCGCAGCAGGGCCTCCACGCCGACGATGGTCTCGCCCTCGCGGTCCACCTGGGGCTGGTAGGCGAGGGTCAGGTGGTCGAGCGCCATGGCCTCCTTCAGGTCGCGCAACAGCTCCGCGTCCTTGGGCGAGAGGTCAGCGTCGAACTCGGCCTCGGCGACCTCGCGGCCGGAGCGTTCGGTGATGGCCGAGAGGGTGCGGCCGAGCACCCGGTTCAGCTCCTCCACCGCCTGCAGCGCCGGCGGGCGGCCGTCCCGGGCCGACGCTTCCATGTCGCCGGCCATGCGCGCCACGATGCGCGCACCGACGTTGTAGCTCATGGACTTCAGGGCGTGGGCGGCCTTGGCGGCGGCCTCGGCGTCGCGAGCGGTCACCGCCTCGGCGAGCTTAGCGACGCTGTCGGGGGCATTGTCGCGGTACAGGCCGTGCACGCGGTCCACGAACTCAGTACGTCCCGCGGCGGCCATGGCCCGCAGCTGGGCGGCGATCTCCTCGTCGATCAGCGGCTCGCCGCCGTAGAGCGTCGGTCCCACCTTCACGGTTGGAGGGGATGCGATGGCGATCGTTTCGGGCGGGGCGGCGGCGACAGGCTGCACGGGCTCGGTGGGCTGAAGGAACTGAGCGAGCATCCCGGCGAGGGAGGCCAGGGTGAAAGGCTTGTGCAGCACCGCGTCCATGCCGGCGCCCCGCCAGGCGTCTGCCGCGGAGCCCACCACGTGGGCCGTCAGCGCCACTACCGGCACGCGGGGACGGACCCCCTCGCTCTCGCGCGCGCGGATTTCCCGAGTGGCGTCGTAGCCGTCCAGCTCGGGCATGGAGCCGTCCATCAACACCAGGTCGAACGGCTCGGCGAAGACGGCGTCCACGGCTTCCCGGCCGTCGTTGACCAGCTTCACCTCGACGCCCAGCCGGCTCAGCGCCTCCTGGGCGACTTCCCGGTTCACCGCACTATCGTCGGCGACCAGCACGCGTGCTCCCACAAAGGCAGGCAAGGCCTCGGCCTGCGCGACGGACGCGGCGTCGGACCGGGGATCGTCCAGCGTCTCGCCCGCCTGCAGCTGGCGGAGCACCGCCTCTATGTCGCGCCGGCGAAAGGGCTGGATCAGGACAGCATGCGCCAGGCCCGCCCGCTGCAGCTCGTGGGGCGCAGAGTCGCCGTAGGCGGCCAGACAGACCCGAGGCGCGTCCCCGCCAACCGGCCCGCGTAGCGCAGCCGGATCGCCTACCACCAGCACCGGCGTCTCGCCCGGCTTGGCGAGGCCGTAGCCCGCCCGGGACAGGTAGCGCGCGATGGCCCGACGGCTGGAAAGGCCGGCGGAGCCCAGCAGCACCTTCTCGCCGAAGTGGCGGGGCTTGGGCCAGGGCGCGGCCGCCTCCAGCGCCTGCACGGGCAGGCGGAAGGCGAAGGTGGAGCCCCGGCCAACGTCGCTGGTGACGTGGAAGCGGCCGCCCATGGCGTCCACCAGCCGCTTGCAGATGGCCAGGCCCAAACCCGTGCCGCCGAACTTCCTGGTGGTGGACTGGTCCGCCTGGCTGAAGGCGCCGAAGACGTCGCCGATCTTGTCCTTCGGGATGCCGACGCCGGTGTCGTGGACTTCGAGGCGGACGACGGAGCCGCAGCGTCGCGCTCCGACCAGCACCCGCCCGCGCCGCGTGTATTTCACGGCGTTGGAGATGAGGTTCTGCAGCATGCGCCGCAGCAGCTTGCGGTCCGACTGGACCACGAGGGCGCATGGCACGACGGAGAGCTTCAAGCCGCGTTCGCGTGCCAGCGGTTCGAACTCGATGGCGAGTTGGTTGAGCAGATCGTCGATCTGGAAGGCGGCGATCTCGGTCTGCGTGGCGCCGGCGTCGAGCTGCGAGATCTCCAGCAGGGCGCCGAGGTTCTCCTCGACGGCCTCGAGCGACAGGTCGACGTTGCCGATCAGGCGGCCCAGGATCGCGCAGCCGTCGGGGCGAAGCTGATCGCGCAGGGCGGTGGTGTAAAGGCGGGCGGCGTTCAACGGTTGCAGCA
>CAXUEN010000176.1:0-2068 GCA_964249945.1 uncultured Caulobacteraceae bacterium
CCCTGGCCGCGCCGGTCGGGCGGCCGATCCACTTCCAGCTGACCTCCGCCAGCGTAATGAACGTGTTCTTCGTGCCCCAGCTCGGCTCGATGATCTACGCCATGAACGGCATGGCCGACAACCTGAACCTGCAGGCCGACCGGCCGGGCGTCTATCATGGCCTCGCCGCCATGATCAACGGCGACGGATTTCCCGACATGCACTTCGACCTGCATGCGGTGACACAGGCCCAGTACGCGGCCTGGGTGGCGGCGGCCAAGGCGAGCGGCCCCGCGCTCGACGCCGGAACCTACAAGGTCCTGGCCCGCCAGAGCGCGCACCTCCAGCCCTATACCTACGCCGTGGTGCAGCCCGGCCTGTTTCAGGACATCGTCAGCCAGCGCCTGGCGCCGGCGCCGGGCCCGGCCGAAAAGGTCAACTCCGACACGCACGTCTTCCCCAAGTCGCTGGAGCCCAAATGAGCCTTCTGCTGGGCAAGCTGAGCTGGAAAGCGCTTCCTCTCGATCAGCCGCTCCCCCTCGTATCAGGCGCTATCGTCGGTTTCGCTCTTGTCGGCGTGATGATCTGGGTCGTCCGCCGGGGCTGGGCGCCGTACCTTTGGCGCGACTGGATCACCAGCGTCGACCACAAGCGCATCGGCGTGATGTACTGCATCCTGGCGCTGGTCATGCTGCTGCGGGGCTTCTCCGACGCGCTGCTGATGCGGTCCCAGCAGGCCCTAGCCTTTCATGCGCCGGGCTTCCTGCCGCCCGAGCACTACAATCAGGTGTTCTCGGCCCACGGCACGATCATGATCTTCTTCGTGGCCATGCCGTTCATGTTCGGCCTGATGAACTTCGTCCTGCCGCTGCAGCTCGGCGTGCGCGACGTCGCCTTCCCGACGCTGAACTCGGTCGCCTTCTGGCTGACCTGCACGGGCGCGCTTCTGGTCAACATGTCGTTGGTGATCGGCGAGTTCCAGCGCACCGGATGGCTGCCCTATCCGCCCCTATCCGAGATCGCCTACTCGCCAGGGGTGGGGGTGGACTACTGGCTATGGGCGCTGACGATCTCGGGCGTCGGCACGCTGATCGGCGCCATAAATCTCGTCACCACGATCCTGAAGATGCGCGCGCCCGGCATGAGCTATCTGCGCATGCCGATGTTCTGCTGGACGTCGCTCGCCACCAACCTTCTCGTCGTGGCGGCCTTCCCGATCCTGACCGCGACCTCCGCCATGCTGCTGCTGGACCGCTATCTCGGCTTTCACTTCTTCACCAACGAGGCCGGCGGCAACGTGATGATGTTCATGAACCTCATCTGGGCCTGGGGCCACCCGGAGGTCTACATCCTGATCCTGCCGGCGTTCGGCATCTTCTCCGAGGTGATCTCCACCTTCTCGGGCAAGCCTCTGTTCGGCTACCGCTCCATGGTGCTGGCGACCATGGCGATCTGCATCCTGGCCTTCATGGTCTGGCTGCACCACTTCTTCACCATGGGCGCGGGCGGCAACGTCAACGCCGTGTTCGGGATCATGACCACCGTCATCGCGGTGCCGACCGGGGTGAAGGTGTTTAATTGGCTGTTCACTCTCTACGGCGGGACGGTGAGGTTCTCGAGCGCGCTCCACTGGGCGCTCGGCTTCATGGTCACGTTCGTGATCGGCGGCATGACGGGTGTGCTGCTGGCGGTGCCCCCGGCCGACTTCCTGCTGCACAATAGCCTGTTCCTGGTGGCGCACTTCCACAATGTGCTGATCGGCGGCACGCTGTTCGGAGCCTTCGCGGGCTACGCCTACTGGTTTCCCAAGGCGTTCGGCTTTCGCCTGCACGAGCGGATCGGCAAGTGGGCCTTCTGGTTCTGGATCATCGGCTTCTACGTCGCCTTCATGCCGTTGTACTGGCTGGGGTTTCTGGGCATGACGCGGCGGATGCAGCACTATGACGTCGCCGCCTGGCGACCTTGGCTGCTGGTCGCCGCCAGCGGGGCCGTGCTGATCGCCATCGGCATCGGCCTGCAGATCGTCCAGCTGTTCACCAGCATCCGCGACCGCGACAGCCTGCGCGACGAGACCGGCGACCCCTGGGAC
>CAXUEN010000176.1:2078-2778 GCA_964249945.1 uncultured Caulobacteraceae bacterium
CCACCAAATGCCCTTGATCCCATCGTGGCTGCGCCGCCTCGCGCGTCGTCCGCGTGACGGCGTTCAGCCTCGGGGTCATCGGCTACGGCGCCATCGGTCAGCGTGTGCTCGGCGTGCTGATGGAACAGGCGCCCGACATCGCCATTGCCGGCATCCTGCTCCGTCCTGGTTCACCCCGCCGCCTCGCCGCCGCCGGCTTTCAACTTCGCCATCCTGCCGAACGTCCAGGGCGAAGAGGCCTACTGGCGCATCAAGTCGGCCGCCCGCGAGCAGATGCGTCTGTCCGACGAGCCGACCTATGAGGCGATCGAGGTTCCACGCAACTCGGCGACCGGCGTCGTCTGCGCCTTCTTCGCGACCGTGGTCGGGTTCGCGCTGATCTGGCACATCTGGTGGATGGCCGCGCTTGGGCTCATCGGCGCCTACGCGACCTTCGTGGTCTTCGCCTGGCGCGACGTCGCCGAAGAGGAGATCCCGGCCGAAGAGGTCGCCCGCATCGCCCGCGAGAACCGCCGCACCCGCGCCGAGGCGCTGGAGGCGCGGACCCATGATCACAACCACGCGCCGGTCCTGACCGGAACATGAGCACCACCCATCCGGCCGACCGGCCCCACGATCCCCAGCGGCTCGGCCGCCACGACACGGCGCACGGCCACGGTGCGTCCGGCCACGGAGAGGGCGGCCCGGCGCCCAAGCGGAT
>CAXUEN010000176.1:2788-5409 GCA_964249945.1 uncultured Caulobacteraceae bacterium
TCATCGTCGGCTACGGCTTCTGGATCTTTCTCCTGTCCGACATCGTGATGTTCTCGGCCTTCTTCGCCGCCTACGCGGTGCTGCAGGGCGCGACGGCGGGCGGCCCGGGCGGGCGTCAGCTGTTCGAGCTCAAGAACATCGCGATCGAGACCGGGTGCCTCCTGCTGTCGTCCTTCGCCTGCGGGATCGCCAGCATCGGCGCGATGCTGCGCAGCCTGAAGACCTTTCAGATCTCCATGGCCGTGACCTTCGGGCTCGGCGCGATCTTTCTAGGGTTGGAGCTGAACGAGTTCATAGGCCTGGCCGCACAGGGATACGGACCGCAACGCAGCGCCTTCCTGTCGGCCTTCTTCTCGCTGGTGGGCTGCCACGGCCTGCACGTGACGGCGGGACTGCTCTGGCTGCTGACCATGATGGCGCAGGTCTGGGCCAAGGGGTTCCGTGAGGACATCCAGCGCCGCATCCTGTGCTTCAACCTGTTCTGGCACGCGCTGGACATCATCTGGGTGGCCGTCTTCACCGTCGTCTATCTGCTCGGAGCCGCTGTATGACCGACGCCGCCGACCCGGCCGAAGGCGGCGCGACGCCCGGCGTCCGCGACCTCGCGCCCGGTGAAGAGGGCGCCCACGAAGGCGGCGTACGCGGCGCGATCATCGGCTATGTGGTGGGCCTGGTGCTGGCGACGGGCCTCACCGCCGCCTCCTTCCTGCTGCCTGCGACCGGCCTGGTCTATGCGCCGGCCCTGCCGGTGGCGCTGGTGGTCATGGCCATCGCCCAGATGGGCGTGCACCTGGTCTTCTTCCTGCACATCACCACAGGTCCGGACAACACCAACAACGTGCTGGCGCTCGCCTTCGGTCTCCTGATCGTGTTCCTGATCATGGCGGGCTCGCTCTGGATCATGGCCAACCTGAACCACAACATGCCGACGATGACCCGCATCATGCAGATGCAGCGGTAGACGCCACCTGACCTCCGCTCATCCCCGCTTCCGCAGGGATGAGCGGATTAGGAACAAGGGCCGCCCGCCACCCGTCGTACGCTCTCTATTACGTGGTCCTGGTCTGCGGGCGCGAGGTCGGCGGAGATCGGCAGGCTGATCACCCGCTCCGCCTTCGCCTCGGTGGCCGGCAAGCCGCCGGGTCCGGTCGGAAAGCGGCGATAGGCCGCCTGCTGGTGCAGGGGCACGGGGTAGTAGACCGCCGTCGGCACGCCCTGGGCCTTCAGCCCACGCGCGAGCGCGTCGCGGTCCTGGACCTCGATGGTGTACTGCGCCCAGGTCGAGACGCCGCCTGGGATCACGGCCGGCGTGCGCGCGACGCCCGCAAGCCCCTCGGCGTAGCGGTCGGCCGCGGCGTTGCGGCGCGCGAGGTCTTCGTCGAACACCTCCAGCTTGGCCAGCAGGATCGCCGCCTGGATGGTGTCCAGCCGGCTGTTCATGCCGATGCGGGTGTTCAGGTACTTGGCCTCGTGGACGAAGTCGGCCGCGGCCGCGTCGCTGGCCGTCGCCTTGCCGTGGATGCGCAGCGAGTCCATCAGCTCCCACAGCGCCGGGTCGTCCGTCAGCACCGCGCCGCCGTCGCCGTAGCAGCCGAGCGGCTTTGCGGGAAAGAAGCTGGTGGTCATTACATCCGCCCAGTGAATCGGATGGCGCCCGTGCAGGGTGCAGCCGAACGCCTGGGCGCTGTCGGCCACGAGCTTCAACCCGTGACGCCGTGCGATCTCGCTCAGCGCCGGATAATCCGCCGGCTGGCCGAACAGGTCCACCGCGACGATGGCGCGCGGCTTGAGCGACCCCTCTCGCCGTGTCGCCTCGATCGCCGCCTCCAGCGCGTCCGGCGCTAGGTTATAGGTGTCGGGCAGAATATCGACGAACACGGGCGAGGCGCCGGTCCAGGCGATGCTCTCGGCGGTGGCCGTGAAGGTGAAGCTGGGGCAGAACACCGCATCGCCCGCTCCCAGCCCCCAGGCCATCAGCGGCAGGGCCAGCGCATCGGTGCCGTTGGCGCAGGACAGGGCCAGCTTGGCCTGGCCATAGTCGGCCAGCCGCCGCTCGAACTCGGCCACCTGCGGCCCCATGATCCACTGGCCGGCGTCCACCGCCTCCATCACCGCCCGGTCGATCCGCGCCCCGAGCCGGCGGCGGTGGGCCAGGAGGTCGATGAAGGGGATGGACGTCGCAGCTGTCGTCATGGCGAACTCGTTGAAAGGCGCCGCGAACCGGCGGGCGCGCTCTAGGCGGGCACGGCGACCATAACAAGCCACGTCCTGTTTCGCCGTGTTTCTCCTGCGGCGGGCCACGGCGGCGTTACGGATTTGCACATCAGTTCGCGACACCCTGGCGCCGCGCCGGAGCCTCGCCCGTGGACATGCCCCTGGACCTGACAGATCTGGCCGCGCTCGCTGAAGCGGACCCCGACGGCGGCGCGGCTTGGCGTGAGCGCGCGGTCGCGTGCGAGGCCGCGGGCGACCTCGCCGGCGCGCTCGACGCCTACGACCGGGCCCTGCGCCGCGCGCCCGACGAGACGGGTCTGCTCTGCGACCTCGGCCGCCTGGCGCTGCTTATGGAGATGGCGCGGGTGGCGGAGGCCTTCTACCGCCGCAGCGTCGAGGCCGCCGCG
>CAXUEN010000177.1:0-5386 GCA_964249945.1 uncultured Caulobacteraceae bacterium
AGACCAACTTCGACCCGGGCTACGACGGCAACATCCTGGTCAACGCCATGTGCGTCGGCCTGGCGGACGCCGACAAGATCTTCTATTCAGCCGCGCCGTCGGCGGGGCTGCCCGTGGTCTATTTCGGCTCCAAGACCGGACGCGACGGCATCCACGGGGCCACGATGGCTAGCGCGGAGTTCGACGAGGCCAGCGAGGTGAACGCCCCACCGTCCAGGTCGGCGACCCCTTCGCCGAGAAGCTCCTGATCGAGGCGACGCTGGAGCTGATGGCGTCCGGCGCCGTGGCCGCCATCCAGGACATGGGTGCGGCGGGCCTGACCTCGTCCGCGGTCGAGATGGCCGGCAAGGGCGCGGTCGGGATCGAACTGGACCTGGATAAAGTGCCGAGCCGCGAGACCGGCATGTCGGCCTACGAGATGATGCTGTCGGAAAGCCAGGAGCGGATGCTGGCGATCCTGGAGCCTGGCCGCGAGGCCGAGGGCGAGCGCATCGTCGCCAAATGGGGCCTGGACGCCGCCACCATCGGCGCCACCACCAACACCGGTCGCATCGTGCTGCGCCACGGCGGCCAGGTGGTCTGCGACCTTCCGCTTGCGCCCCTGTCGGACGACGCGCCCAACTACGACCGCCCCTGGGTCGAGCCGGCGAAGCAGGCGCGCCTTGATCCCGCCGACGTCCCCGCACCGGCCGACTGGGGCGCGGCGGTGCTGAAGCTGATGGCCTGCCCGGACATGGCCTCCAAGCGCTGGCTGTGGGAGCAGTACGACCGCCATGTCATGGCCGACACCCTGGCCGACAGTGCGACCTACGCCGACGCCGGCGTCGTGCGCGTGCACGGGACCCGCAAGGCGCTGGCCATGACCTCGGATGTCACCCCACGCTACGTTGCCGCCGATCCCTACGAGGGCGGCAAGCAGGCCGTGGCGGAGGCTTGGCGCAACCTGACAGCGGTGGGAGCAGACCCGATCGCGGTGACCGACAACCTGAACTTCGGCAACCCGGAACGGCCCGAGATCATGGGCCAGATCGTGCGCGCCATCGCCGGCATGGGCGAGGCCTGCCACGCGCTGGGCTTCCCCGTGGTGAGCGGAAACGTCAGCCTCTATAACGAGACCAACGGAGCCGCGATCCCGCCGACGCCCACGGTCGGCGCGGTGGGCCTGATCCCCGACTACACGGAGGCCATCGGCTACGCCAAGATACGCGCCGGCGACACCCTGGTGCTGATCGGCGAAACGCATGGAGAGCTGGGGGCCAGCCTGTACCTGCGCGAACAGCTCGGATCGGGTGAGCCGGACCGCGAGGCCTGGGCCCCGCCGCCCGTGGACCTCGACGCGGAGAAGCGGCACGGCGACTTCGTCCGCACCCTGATCCGCAAGGGCCGCCTGCACGCCGTGCACGACCTCTCCGACGGCGGCCTGCTGGGCGCGGCGGCGGAGATGGCGCTGGCGTCAGGCGTGGGGGTGGAGCTGCGCGCCACCTCCGCCATCCACGCCCACGGCTATCTGTTCGGCGAGGACCAGGGCCGCTACCTGCTCGCCACGCCCGATCCGCAAACGGTGCTGGCGCGGGCGCGCGAAGCCGGGGTGCGGGCCAGCGAGGCCGGCCATGTGGGCGGCGAAGCCTTCGCCTCGGCCGACCTGTTCGCCATCGCCCTGGCCGACCTGCGCCAGGCGCACGAGGGCTGGATGCCGGGCTTCATGGACACACCCGCGGTCTGAACGCGCTTGATCCAGGATAATGCAACCTAGCTCAGCTTCCCTCACACGGCTCTTTGCGCGAACATTGCGCAGCTGAAATCCGAGCCACAGAGCCTGGATCGCCTGGAGCCACCCCGTTGAACGATACCTGGACCCACGCCGCCGCGCGCTGGATGGTCCGACCCCTAGTCGGCACTGGCGTAACGCCCAACCACCTGACCACCCTGCGCCTGGTCACCGGCGTGGCGGCCTGCATCAGCATCGCGCTGGGCACGCCGGCGGGAAATCTCTGGGGCGGGGCGCTGTGGCTGGTGTCGGCCTTCCTGGACCGCGCCGACGGCGAGCTGGCGCGCATCGGCGACATGATGAGCGCGGCCGGCCACCAATACGACTACCAAGTCGACCTCTGGATCAACTCCGCCTTCTTCCTGGCGGCGGGCGTGGGCCTGCGCCACAGCTGGCTCGGCCACCTGGCGCCGCCGATCGGCTTCGAGGCCGCCGTGGCCATGGTCGCCTGTTCCTGGCTGTCGGAGGTGTACGAGAAGCGGTCCGGGCCGGGCGTGCGGACCTGGAACGGCGGCTTCGGCTTCCATCCCGACGACGCGCTCTATCTGCTCGGCCCCATCGTGTGGCTAGGCTGGCTGGCGCCCATCCTGGTGGCGGCGGCGATCTGCTCGACGCTGAGGGCGGGGGTGATCCTGGTCCGCTACCTGGGTCTTCGGCGGCGGCTACGCCGCGGGGCGGCGGTGGGCGCCTGAGCCGAGGCGCTGGCGCCCGGCCCGAGGCTGTCGTAAGCGGCAGGCTGGCGGACGGGTAGACCCGGGCGGACCTCGGCGGGCATGGACGATCTCATCCTGGTCACAGGCGCCGCCGGCTTCATCGGCTCCAACGTGACGCGCATGCTGGCGGACGAGGGCGCGCGCGTCGTCGCGTGCGACTGGCTGGGCGGCGGGGCCAAATGGACCAACCTGCAGGGCGTGCTGCTCCACGACCTCATCCGCCCCGAAGCGCTTAGCGCGTGGCTGAAGACGCTGGACGAACCCCCCTCCGCCATCGTCCACATGGGCGCGATCTCCGCCACCACCGAGGGTGACGTGGACCTGATCGTGGAGCGCAACGTCCGCGCCACGCTCGATCTCTGGGCCTACGCGACCGAACGTCGGACCCGATTCATCTACGCCTCCTCCGCCGCCACCTACGGCGACGGCGGGCAGGGCTTCGTCGACGACGACAGTCCTGAGGCGCTGGCGAAGCTCAAGCCGCTGAACGCCTATGGCTGGAGCAAGCACCTGGTGGACCGCCGCCTTGTCAACGACGTGCGGCGCGGCAGGCCGACGCCCGCGGGCTGGGCGGGGCTGAAGTTCTTCAACGTCTATGGGCCAGGCGAGGCGCACAAAGGGCCCATGCGCTCGGTGGCGCACCAGATTTATCCCGAGGCCCACCGAGGTGAGACCGTTAGCCTGTTCAAGTCCGACAACCCCGCCTACCCCGACGGCGGCCAGCTGCGGGACTTCATCTATGTGGCGGACTGCTGCGCGGTGATCCGCAACATGCTGCGCGCGCCAACGCTTTCGGGCATCTACAACGTCGGAACCGGACAGGCGCGGAGCTTCGCCGACTTGGCGCGTGCGGTGTTCGCCGCGGCGGACCGTCCCGCCGCCATCGCCTATCGCGACATGCCCGAGGCGCTGCGTGGCCGCTACCAGTACTTCACTGAGGCCGACACGAAGAAGCTGCACGCAGCGGGCCTCGCTCCGAACTTTCACTCGCTCGAGGACGGGATGGCGGCTTATGTGCGCGACAGCCTGAGGGTGGAGTTCCACGCAAGGCTGGACAACCCCGCCCTCACCGCCTAACTCCCCCCGCTTTCCGGCGGACCGCCGGTCCATGCTCTCGCCCGCGTCCGATCCGTGGGTCCCTGAGCCAAAGAGAGTTCCCATGAAGCCAAGTCAGAAGGGCGGCCGCAGCGCCGGCCCGTCGCAGCGTCAGCTCCGCGCGGGCGAGCTGGTGCGCCACGCGCTGGCGGAGATCCTGCGGGAGGAGAACCTGAACGACGGCGCGCTGGAGGACGTCTCGGTCACCGTCACCGAAGTCCGCATGAGCCCGGACCTGCGCCACGCCATGGTGTTCGTGGAGCCGCTGGGCGGCGTGCACGTGCGCGCGGTGATCGAGGGGCTGAACCGCGCCGCCAAGTTCCTGCGCGGCAAGCTCGGCCGCCACGTGGAGCTGAAGTTCACCCCCGACCTCCGCTTCGTCCACGACGAGAGCTTCGCCGAGGCCGACCGCATGGAGCGCCTGATCGCCCGGGCGCGCCAAGCTGATGCGATCAGCCATGCAGAGGAAGCGGACGAAGGGGAGCCCGTCGGCGGGTCGGTGCGCGTGTTCACGGCCCCCTCGAAGGCGGAAGGCGAATGAGCCGCCAGCGCAAGAAGAAGGGCGACCAGGTCTCCGGCTGGGTGTGTCTGGACAAGCCGGTGGACCTCGGCTCCACCGACGCGGTGTCGCGCATCAAGCGGCTCTACAACGCCCAGAAGGCCGGGCACGCCGGGACGCTCGATCCCCTGGCGTCCGGCATCCTGCCGATCGCGCTGGGCGAGGCGACCAAGACCGTTCCCTTCCTGATGGAGGCGGAGAAGAGCTACCGCTTCACCATCGCCTGGGGCCAGGCCACCGCCAGCTTCGACCGCGAGGGCGAGACCACCGCCAGCTCCGACGTGCGCCCGCCGCTCGCCGACATCGAAGCCGCCCTCCCCGCCTTCCGCGGCGAGATCATGCAGGTCCCGCCGAATTTCTCCGCCATCAAGGTGGACGGCCAGCGCGCCTACGACCTCGCCCGCGAGGGCGTGGAGTTCGAGCTGGAGGCGCGCCCGATCATCGTGCACCGGCTGGAGATCACCGGCAACGACGACGACCACGTGACGCTGGAGATGGACTGCGGCAAGGGCTCCTACGTCCGCGCCGTGGTGCGCGACCTGGCCTCAGCGCTGGGGGCCTGCGGGCACGTTTCGGCGCTCAGGCGGACCCGGGTGGGCGATTTCACCGAGGCGAACGCGACGCCTCTGGAAGAACTCTGCGAAATCGAGCATACTGCCGATCGCCTGGAGGTCCTGCTTCCGGTCGAGACCGCGCTGGACGACATCCCGGCCCTGGCCCTGACCACCGAGGACGCCTTCAGGCTGAAGCAGGGACGCAGCGTCGTCCTCGTCCCCCGACAGGTGGAAGAGCTTCGCACCCGCCTCACGCCCCGCTCCGTTGCGGGTCATGACGCGGGTCGAACCGTTCTGACCACCTATGAGGGACGGGCGCATGCCCTCTGCGAACTCCGGGCGGGCCGGATCTCTCCGACCCGCATCTTCCACCTCGACCAGGAGTAGTTCAACGATG
This sequence comes from uncultured Caulobacteraceae bacterium, assembly GCA_964249945.1. Lineage (GTDB taxonomy): Bacteria > Pseudomonadota > Alphaproteobacteria > Caulobacterales > Caulobacteraceae > CAHJWH01. The sequence goes on from CAXUEN010000177.1 coordinate 5,087, forward strand.
TCGATCACGCCCGACCGCAAGGCCGAACTGATCACCACCCACGCCCGCACCGAAAACGATACGGGCTCGGCCGAAGTCCAGGTCGCGATCCTATCTGAGCGGATCGCCAACCTGACCGAACACTTCAAGACCCACAAGAAGGACAACCACAGTCGTCGTGGCCTCCTGAAGATGGTGTCCCAGCGGCGCAGGTTGCTGGACCACCTGAACGCCTCCGACGCCGAACGCTACAAGGCCATCATCGGCACGCTCGGCCTGCGTCGCTAATAGCCCTCTCCCTCGATGGGGGGGGGGTTGGGT